>CAZXGW010000004.1:13879-24200 GCA_964640355.1 uncultured Enterobacteriaceae bacterium | reverse complement strand
TTGACTGGTAACACCTGATGAACGACGAACAGCTTCTCCGCTACAGCCGGCAAATAATGCTGCCCGAGATTGACGCCGCCGGGCAGCAGCGGTTGATCGACGCGCGGGTTCTCATTGTCGGCGTGGGAGGCCTCGGTTCCGCCGCCGCCATGTATCTCGCCGCCGCCGGTGTGGGGCACATCGTGCTTGTGGATTTCGACAGGGTGGATCTGTCCAACCTGCAACGCCAGATCGCGCACGGGTCGCCCGACATCGGCCGCCCCAAGGTGGAATCGGCGCGGGAGAAGCTGCTGTCCCTCAACCCCGACATCACGGTCTCGATCATCGATCACCGGCTCGAAGGCAAGGAACTCCTGGACCAGGTCGCGGCGGCAGATGTCGTCGTGGATGCCAGCGACAATTTCACGACGCGCTTCGCGATCAACGAATGCTGCGTGGCGGCCGGCACGCCGCTGGTATCGGGCGCAGCGATTCGTTTCGAGGCACAGGTCAGCGTGTTCAATCCGAAACACGGATCATCACCCTGCTACCGGTGCTTGTACGGTGAAGAGGCCGCCATCGAACAGAGCTGCACCGCCAACGGCGTGATGGCGCCACTGCTCGGCGTCATCGGCAGCATCCAGGCCTGCGAGGCCATGAAGATAATCATGGATATCGGCGAGACCCTGGAAGGAAGACTGCTTCTCCTCGATATCATGAACATGGAGTGGCATCTCGCGCGCCTCCCCAAAGATCCCCATTGCCCGGTTTGCAGCGATGCCCGAAAAACAGCAGGAACAAGTGCGCCTGCCGCCGCCGCTCAGGAAACGGATGCTTGAGCACGCCTTGGCGACGCCCGCGGCGGAAGTCTGCGGGTTGATTGGCGCCCGGGATGAACTGCCTTCGAGCGTATACCCCGTTCGCAACGTCGCCGGCGATCCGGTGCAGCAATTCCTGATGGACCCTGAACAGCAGATCGAGGCGATGCGCAGGATGCGCGACGCCGGTGAAGAACTCTGGGGCATCTATCATTCCCACCCCGACACGGCCGCGGAACCGTCCGCCACCGATCTCAGGCTGGCCGCCTATCCCGATACGTACTATTTCATAATTTCCGTCGCCGCCGCCACGCCGGAACTCAACGGCTTCTACTTTGACGGAAAAGGTTTCAGGAAAGTAGCCACTGACGCGTGATGGCGTACACCCGTCAGCCAGAAACTGGAATCTGTCTCAATACGCCGGCACGCAGTAAGAATCACGCTGACCTGAAAAAGGACAGGCGGCTTTTTTGCTGAGTAAAAAAGCCGCCTGTCCCCATTTCCACAAGTATCCCTCTCAAACTCCATTCCCCCTGATGGGGGAGGAGATGACGGTTTAGACAGTGGCTAGATCAGCAGGATCACCGCCCATACCACGGCCGCGTTGATCAGGGCAAACAGGACGGCGGCTGAACCTGCGTCCTTGGCGCGGCCGGACAGTTCATGGCGTTCGCCGCCGATGCGATCGACGACCGCCTCGATGCCCGAGTTGATCAATTCGACCAGCATGACGAGCAGAACCGAGCCGATCAACAATGCGCGCTCCGTGCCGTCGGCCCCGAGCCAGAATCCGATCGGCACGAGCACCACCGCGACCAGGACTTCCAGGCGGAAGGCCGCTTCACTTTTATAGACAGCCCGGATGCCGCGCAGGGAATGGCCCAGCGCCCTGGCCAGCCGACTGAAATCGCCCGCGTCCGGAAACACCATGCCGGCTAGCCGCGCGCCCGGCCAGGCGATCTCTTCCTACAGGGCGGCGAGTGCCTTCTCGTAATCGGGCTCCTGGGCGATTTCCGGTACGAGTTCCGAATAGACGATCTGATCATTCTCGTCGATCACCACGACCGCCCGCGCCGTGATCCCGGCCAGCGGACCGTCTTCAATCAGCACGCCGTAGTCCTTCGCGAAATTCCGGGAGCGCATCATGGCCAGCGGGATCACGTTGCCGGCGCCTTCGGCCGTGCAAAACCGCTTCATGGCAAAAGGCAGATCGGCGGAAATGACGAGAAAGACCGTGTCATCCCTCCCCCTGGCTGATTCGTTGAATTTCTTTGTGGAAGTCGCGCATACCGGTGTATCCAGGCTGGGCACGATATTCAGCAGTTTCTTCCTGCCCCGATAGGTCACCAGACTGACATCGTTCAGATCGCCGTCAACCAGCTTGAAATCCGGGGCCTTGTCGCCCTTCTTCGGCAGCTCGCCGTTGGTGTGAATCTCATTACCTTTCAAGGTTATCGTCGCCATCAGACTGTCTCCTGTGCCTCGATTAATTCATTGTATTCATCCGCGCTGATCAGTTCATTCAGTTCGGCTTCATCATCCGGCCGCAACATGAATATCCAGCCGTCACCGTAGGGATCGGTATTGATCTTTTCCGGAGTGTCCTCGAGGTCGACGTTCACCTCGACGATCTCGCCGGAAACGGGGCAGTAAATGTCCGTTGCGGTTTTTACCGATTCAACGACGGCACATTCCTCGCCTATGGCGTAGCTCCGCTGCACCTCCGGAAGTTCAACAAAGACGATGTCGCCGAGTTCCTGCTGGGCATGGTCGGTTATGCCCACTCGGAGAAGCCCGTCATCCTGCCATTCCGACCAGGTGTGTACCTTCGAATATTTGAGATCTTCCGGGATATTACTCATACGGGCCGGCTGATAATTACCGCGCGCTTGTTATCGTTGGTATCCGTTTAATTGTAGCAGGGTAACGCCGGTTTATAACCGCGGCAATGGTCACTGTCGCCTGGCAAACACCACCAGGTGATCGATTTCCATCCGGATGCCGATGGGCTCATTGACCGGGTGGTTGTGGTGGCTCGGCACCAGGCTCAACACGCGCGCCCCGCTGTCCAGCGCAAGCGTATACAGGAATTCGGCGCCCCGGAAGGCCTTGTCCAGCACCCTCGCGGTGAAAGCGCTGGCATCATCATGGACGATGTCATCCGGACGGATCAGGACATCCACGGCGGTCCCGCGCACAAGGCCCAGCGGCGCCGTGCCGGCGATGGTCCCGAGCTCCGTCCGGACGGTGTTGTCGCCGATGACCTCGCCGGGCAGAAACACGCCCTCGCCGACAAAATCGGCCACGTAGGCGGTCGCCGGACGGTGATAGAGATTGAACGCCGTATCCCATTGCAGCAACCGGCCTTCGTTGATTACCCCGACAATGTCGGCCATGGCGAACGCCTCGTACTGGTTATGGCTGACCAGCACGGCCGTTATCCCGTCCTGCTTGAGGACGTTGCGCACTTCCCGGGCCAGTTGTTCGCGCAGCTCGATGTCCATGCTGGAAAACGGTTCATCGAGCAGCAGGATGCGCGGGCGGTTGGCAATGGCCCGGGCCAGGGCGACCCGCTGCTGCTGCCCGCCGGACAACCGGTGTGGATACTCGTCCAGAAACTCCCGGATCTCAAGGAGGCCGGCGATTTCCCCGATCCGCGCCTGGCGCAGATCGCTGCGCATGTCCTGAAGGCCGAAGGCGATATTCTCCTTGACCGTCATGTGTGGAAACAGGGCGTAATCCTGGAACACCATGCCGACGCGGCGCTGTTCCACCGGGACGAGGTGGTACCTGTCGCTGACCCGTACGCCCCGGATCCAGACTTCCCCTTCCCGCGTCGGTTCAAACCCGGCGACGGCGCGCAGCAGTGTTGTCTTGCCGCAGCCGCTCGGGCCGAGGATACAGCCGATATCCCCCTCATTGAGCGCAAAGGATATGGACTCGAGGACAGTGCGCCGGTCATACGCCACGGTCACATTCTTGAGCTCAAGCGCCGTCGTCATAACCGGGGCGTGACCTCGAAATCGAACGGCTCAGATAGATCACCGGCAGAATACCGGCAAGCACGATGGCCAGTGCGGGACAGGCCGCTTCCGCCAGGCGTTCCTCGTTGGCCAGTTCATAGGCGCGTATCGCCAGCGTATTAAAATTAAACGGGCGCAGGATAAGGGTGGCGGGCAGTTCCTTCAGGACATCCACAAATACCAGCAGCATGGCGGTCAGCAGGCTGCCGCGCAGCATCGGGACATGCACCCGTTTTACCAGGGCGATCGTTTTCATCCCGGCGCAGCGCCCAGCCTCGTCCATCGACGGCTTGATCCGGGTGAGGCCGGCGTCTACGGTGCGCAGGGATACGGCGAGAAATCTCACCATGTAGGCAAACAGCAGTGCGAACAGCGTGCCGCTCAGAATAAGGCCCGGGCCAAGGCCAAAATGCGATCGGAGCCAGCCGTCGACGGCGCGGTCCAGCCAGGCAAACGGCAGCATCACGCCGACCGCAATAACGGTGCCCGGTATGGCATATCCCATCCCGGATAGATTCACGGCAAACCTGGACAGGTGGCCGGAAAAGCGCCGCTTCCCGTATGCCATGAATACCGCGACGACCGTGGCCAGGATCGCGGCGCTGGCCGCCAGGAGGAGACTGTTGCGGAGAAGGGCAAAAAATTGTTCATCAATCACCTTCGGGTACGTGAGCAGCGCCCGGTGGACGAGAAAACCCGCCGGGATCAGGAACCCGAGGACCACGGGCACGCTGCAGACGCCGAAAGCGGCAAGCGCCGCCCCGCCCCGCAGCCGGTACGGCGCCAAGGTGCTGTAGCGTCCCGAGGTGTGATGATAACGCTGCTGCCTGCGCGACCAGAATTCAACGAACATCAGCACGGCGATGAACAGCATCAGCAGTGCGGAAAGCTGCGCGGCGGCGGCGCTGTTGCCGAGCCCGAACCAGGTCCGGAAGATCCCGGTGGTAAACACGGCGATGCCGAAATACTGAACGGTGCCGTAGTCGGCGAGCGTTTCCATCAATACCAGCGACAACCCGACGATTATCGCCGGCCTCGCGAGCGGCAGGGCCACGTGGAAGAACGTCCTGAACGATCCACAACCCAGGGTGCGGGCTACTTCCAGCACGCACAGGGACTGCCCGATAAACGCGGCCCGGCTGATGAGATAAATATAGGGATAGAGCACGAACGACAGCATGGCGATCGCCCCGCCTCGCGACCGGATTTCCGGAAACCAGTAGCGGCCGTATTCCAGTCCCGTGATCTCCCGGATCCACGCCTGCACCGGTCCCGAGGCATCCAGCATCCCGGTATAGGTGTAGGCGATGATGTAGGCCGGTATCGCGATTGGCAACAACAGGGACCATTCCAGCAGGCGGCTGCCCGGGAAGCGGTACATGGTGACCAGCCATGCCGGGCCCACCCCGAGCACCGACGTCAGCAGGCCCACCCCCAGCATGAGGACCAGGGAGTTGATCATGTATTCTGCCAGCACCGTTTCCGCGAGGTGCCGCCAGACATCCCCGGCGGGTATGAAAAAAGCGCCCAGCACCGCAAGCAGCGGCAACGACAGGACGGCGGACAGGGCAACCATCGCCAGTACCCAGGGAGGGATCGCCCGGCGTCCTCCGTTCACGGTGGTGTCGAAGAGTTGGCGTGCCACCGTGGCCATGGCCGGTTATTTCCAGCCGGCCCGGTCCATCAGGCGCACGGCCTCGGCATTGTATTGTCCCAGTTGATCGAGATTCAGGTCGTCCGCCTTGAATGCGCCCCATCCCTTCAGGGTTGCGCTGACGGCGACGCCAGGCTTTACCGGGTATTCATGGTTCTGTTCGCCATACCAGTTCTGCGCCTCGTCGCCGGCCAGGTATTCCATCAGCCTGACGGCTTCCGCCGTGTGCCCTGCCGATCGGGTCAAGGCGACACCGCTGATGTTCACGTGCGCGCCCCGATCGTCCTGATTCGGCCAGAACAGGGCGGCCTGGGCGGCGGCTTCGCGTTCCGCCTGAAGTTCTGAATGCAGCATGCCACCCAGATAGTAAGTATTTATGAGGGCGAGATCACACTGCCTGACCGCTACGGCCAGGATCTGATCGCGATCCCCGCCCTGCGGCGGTCTTGCAAAATTTTCCACGAGGCCTCTCGCCCATGCCTCCGCCTGTTCCGCACCGTGGTGTGCGATCAGGCTGGCCACGAGGGACTGATTGTAGACATTCGAAGAGGAGCGTACGCACAGGCGTCCCTTCCAGCGCGGGTCCGCGAGCGCCTCATAGGTCGAGAGCTGTTCCGGCATGACGCGATCCTTCGCATAGACGATAACGCGCGAACGCAGGGACAGGCCGTACCAGTAGCCTTCCCGATCGCGGTAGGCGGGCGGTATCGCGGCCTCGAGAATATCCGAGGACACCGGCGCGAGGAGATTTTGAACCTTGGCGCGGTGCAGTCGCGCCACGTCCACCGTCAGGAGAAGATCCGCCGGGCTGTTCGCGCCCTCGATCTCGAGGCGCTTGATGAGGGCATCGGCCTCGCCCGTCACCAGGTTGACCCGGATACCCGTCCTGCCGGTAAATTTGTCCAGCAGCGGTTTGATCAGCGCTTCCTGGCGCGCGGAATAGATATTCACTTCGGCGGCAAACACCGGAGGCATTACCGCCAGGCCGGCCGCCAGCACCACGAGGCTGCGCATCGCCCTGACGACATGCGCCCTCCACCCTGTCACGTGACCCGTCATGGGATCTCCCGGCGATTATTCATATTCCCGTATCCCCGTTTGAACCACATCCAGGCGCCGGAGAGCGCCAGAAGAAAAAACAGCAGGGCGGCGGCGTCCACGAGATAGACGCCCCAGGGGCCGAGGATTCGACCGCTGTGGAGATCGAGCAGGACGCGCTCGAGAGTCAGCCCCTTGCCGCGGTAAAGTTGCAGAAGATGCGCCAGCAGATCAGCCGGAGGCGTCTGCTCGCCGGACCATTCCGCCTCGATGAGGTCCACTTCCCGCCAGTCCAGACGCTCGAGGTCCACCCGGTAATCGCCATGCGCGCCGCGAATGATGATCTCGCCGCTCCGCGCGGTTCCTAACCGGCGCATGCCGGCGGGAACCCCCTGGGCACCAGACAAATGTTCAACGACTGTACCGGAACCTTCTAGCAGCAACAGTTGCCCGTCATAGGCCACGACGAGGTATTTGCCGGTACTGACGAGGCCTATCAACTGGTTCACCTGGCCGGCGATTTCCCGCGTATCAAGGTAAACCCGATCGCCCACCTGGGTCACCCAGCGGCCATCCGACAAAAACGCCCTTGGTTCGCCGGCGGGATTGATATCGTACCTGTCGAGCAGCATCCCGCTCTGGATAAACCGCTGGTCCAGTTTCAACCATTCCGTGTGGTTGAGCATGATCCCGCTGATCACAAGCAGGATGACGAACACCGCGGCAATGATGCCGACGGTACGATGCCATTTATGGATGGCCTCCCACATCGCGGCTATTGGCCCTCCCGCTTCATGACTTCATCATGCAGCACCAGCGCCAGCCTGGCGAGACGGGTAACCGCGTTGACCGACAGGGTGGCGCCGGAGATGCCGTCGATCGGCCGGTCGAGGCCGGCGTCACCGGCCAGCGTGGCGTCCCTGAACTGGTCGGTAAAAAACGGGTAGCGGACTTCCCAACCCCGGGACTCGCGGAAAATCAAAATCCGGATCAGCTCGATCCTGCCCCCGTTCACGACGATCCCCGTGGTAATCGGGCGCTCCTTGCCGATTTCCTCCAGGATCCAGGCGCTGCGCCCGGCCTTCGCCCAGTAACGGAGTCGCAATACGCCGGGTTCATGCCCCAACACCTGCGTGACTTTCCCCTTCAGGTCGGCGTTAAGCCACAACCTGGATGGCTCCGGCGGATCGCCCGCAAATACCTCGGCGATGAATTCCTGCGGCTCCTGGTAAGTGCCCGTCGCGGCAGCATGCAGCGGGAGCAGCAGCAGCAGAAAAGGAAAATGGTAACGTCCAGGCATCACCTTTTCAGTTTTCGCATACCTCGTGTGGCGCGAACAGGGCGCCGTTTCCGCCATCGTCGCCTGGCGGGAAGATATTGGGCCACCTCCATGCCATCCATTCATCACGGCTCAGAACTGATACCCGATCCCCAGGTTGACGCCATCCAGCACCTGATCGACCGGCCCGTCGGCCTGTTCATTCTGGTAATCGAATTTCAGCGCCACGTTGGTGTGCGGCCACCAGTTCATGCCGAACACCCAGCGCGAGAATTCCTCGAAGCGGTGGGCCCCGGTTAACTGGTTTCGCTCGTCCCACTGTTCATAGCGGGTGAACAGGCCCAGATCGCCGGGAATGCGTCCCGGCAGATCGAAACGGTAGGCCGGCTCGACATACCAGCCATCAAGGGTGTCGGCATTCACGTCATCCGGATCGAGGCCGGGAAAAGGGCTTGCGTCATCCCCCAGATCCCAGCGCGCATACAATGCCCGCAGGCCGAAACCGCTGGCGTGCTTCCAGTCGATATGGCCCTCAAACAGCGTGGCATCGATCACATGCAGGTCCGCGGCGCCCGTGATGTCCCGCTGGTACTGACCGGACAGGCCGATCTCCAGCCCGGGCCGGCCGGTATAGCGGAGGCGCCCGGTAAACGCGATATCCTGATCATCGGCGTTCGCGACTTTCAGGCGCCCGTTGCGCGGCCGGAAGGCGCTGCTGCCGGTGGTCGGCACGACGAGGCCGGAATGGGCCACCAGATCGTAATTCCAGCCCGGCCGGATCTCGCCGTTGAAACCGATGCCGGCCTCCCACCAGGTCGTCGGAATAATCTCGGTCTCCACCTTGTTCCGCTCGACGCCGTAGAAGGTATTCGGTTCGTGGGTGGGATTGATGATGCCGATCGGCAGAATATCGAGACCCGCGCGCGCCCGGTGGTGATCGGTCAGGTCCATTTCAATCCAGGCCTGCTCCAGCTCAACCTCACCGGGCTGACCGTCCCCGGCCAGGGCGTGCTCGATTTCGAGTTCAGAGAAAAATCTCAGGTAATCCGTAAATTCATGCCCGAAGTAGAGCACAAAACGGTGGAAATCCACCCGATCCAGATCATCATCGCCGCCTATAGTGTCGTTATCGTCGTTCAGGCTGTTGTAATGCAGCTCGCCGTAGCCGCCGATCGACGTCTTCTCCGCCCAGGAGGCAGTGGCAGGCCGCGCGGCTTCCATGGCCTCTGCCGCTGCCTCGACTTCCTGGGCCGTTTCCTCAACCCGGGATTCCGTTGCCGAGACCTTTTGATCAGTCTGTTCCAGCCGGGCCTTGAGTTCCTCGATCACCCGCTGCTGTTCCTGGATGATCGCCCACAGTTCCTCGAGGCTGGGCGTGTCTGTACGGGCGTGAGCCGTGGCAGCCGCGGTGATTGTCAAGACGGTTATCAGTCGAAAAACCACACTTAAAAACCGGCTCTTAATAGGCATGTTTAGAGTCCCCCTATTGGTTTGTTTTAGGCGCTGGATTGCCCAGCGAGTAATGCGAATATAAATGATAATTATTCTTGTTTACAATTGGAAACCAATGATCACATTTTCTTCATAAATATCGGCTTAGCTGAATTTATTTGGATATTGTTGATAGCAAATACTTACTATCAACATTAGGACAGGCCGGATAAGGATAGGCAAGTCCCCACTAGAGGTAGCGACATAGCACGCATCCGTGGCTGTGTTTAGATCACCAGGGAATGGCCGGGCAGGGCTCTTCCGCCCTGCAGTCTGCGATACACTTTGCAGCATGCTCGCAGCAGAGACCACAGCATTGGCCTACCTTGAGGGTATCGGTTAATTGCTGCAGGGAAGCGACGCCTTCCCGCACTGCTTGGCGGATATCCTTGTCACTGACTGCATTGCAAAGACAGACGATCATGATGTTTGTATCAACAGGCACCGTGAAATCAAGAGCAAGCAAATACTAATCTAAATGAAAATCGTTATCAATCACAAAACAATAAAAACTAGATCCCTTGCTAAATCAAAGAATTGCTCTGGTCCGAACCCGCCCTTAACTAGATTTGGGACTGGAGGTAGTTTTCCATGCCGATGGATTTGACCAGTTGCAACTGGGTCTCCAGCCAGTCGATGTGGCGTTCCTCGCCTTCCAGGATGTCATCGAGCAGCGCCCGCGACACGTAGTCACGAACGGTTTCACAACATGCGATTGCCTCGCGGATCAACGCGACGGAATCCAGCTCGAGTTTAAGATCCGACTCCAGCATTTCTTTTGGGTCTTCGCCGATACCGAGCTTGCCAAGGTCCTGCAGGTTCGGCATCCCTTCGAGAAACAGGATGTGTTTCACGAGGGCGTCGGCGTGCTTCATCTCATCGACCGCTTCCCCGTACTCGCGCTCGTCCAGTTTTTTGTAGCCCCAGTTCGCGAACATGCGCGCGTGCAGGAAATACTGGTTGATCGCGGTCAACTCGTTTTTCAGGACCTGGTTCAGGTAGTCGATGACTTTCTTGTCGCCCTGCATGTGATCTTTCC
>CAZXGW010000004.1:0-13779 GCA_964640355.1 uncultured Enterobacteriaceae bacterium | reverse complement strand
AGGACCTGGTTCAGGTAGTCGATGACTTTCTTGTCGCCCTGCATGTGATCTTTCCTGCGGTGCATCGTGTAGTCGTGAGCTTTTCCGCCGCCGGCGGTTCCGTTATACCCTATTGATCCCGCCTTGGCAAAAGGCGGATATGGCAATTCAGGGGACAGTATACTTATCTCACGCAAAGTGCCGTTTAATAGTCCAATCCAGTTATGCCTGGGGCATGACTGCCGGAATTAAGTATACTGTCTCCTGAATTCCTGAATTCATGGACGGTGTTGGTTGAAAGATTGTTGACAGATGGATTAATGGTTGTACGTCCCTGATGATCCGATATTTTCGATCGGCTAAAAATAAATCACTCCGACCCCTTTTATGAACCCGCTTCTGCGCGCCGACCACCTCCCTGCCTTCAGCGAGATCAGGCCGGAGCATATTGAACCGGCCATCGACTTCATGCTGGCGGACAACCGTCGCCGGATAGATGAGCTGCTGAAGTCTGTCGATCACTACACCTGGGACAACACCCTGCAGGAGCTGGAGGAGCTGGACGATCGCCTGAACCGCACCTGGTCGCCGGCCAGCCATCTTCACGCGGTAGCCGACAACGATGCGCTGCGGCAGGCCTACAATGCCTGCCTGCCGAAGCTGTCCGACTACGCCAGCGAGATGGGACAGAACGCCGCCCTGTACCGGGCCTACGAGCAGGTGGCAAAAAGCACGGAATACGCGCAACTGAGCCGCGCGCAGCAAAGCGTCATCGATCACGCCCTGCTTGATTTCCGGCTCGCCGGCATCGACCTCGACGAGGCATCGAAAAAGACGTTCCGGGAGATCCAGCAGGAATTGTCCCGCCTGCAGACCCGCTACGAGGAAAACCTGATGGATGCGACGCATGCCTGGAAGAAACACGTTGCGGACAGCCGCCTGCTTGCCGGACTGCCGGAGACGGCGCTCGCTCTCGCCGCCCAGACCGCAAAAAGAGAGGACCTGGACGGCTGGCTGTTCACGCTGGAATATCCCTCCTACATGCCGGTGATGCAGTACGCCGATAATGCCGGCCTGCGCGCGGAGATGTACGAGGCCTATGTGACGCGGGCATCCGGCGAGGGGCCCCTGCCGGGCCAATGGGACAACAGCGCGATCATGCACGAGATTCTGGCACTGCGTTGCCGGCTGGCCCGCCTGCTCGGTTACGAAACCTACGCCCATTATTCGCTGGCAAAAAAGATGGCCAGCACGCCGGAAGAAGTCATGAATTTCCTGGACGATCTCGTCAACCGTTCCCGCAAGGCGGCCGTTGACGAGCTGGCTGAACTGAAGTCATTCGCAAAATCCCACTTCGGGGCAACGGAACTCCATGCCTGGGACATCCCCTACTATTCGGAAAAACTGAGGCAGCACAAATTCAAGCTGACCCAGGAAGAGCTGAGGCCCTATTTCCCTGCGCCGCAGGTTTTGAACGGGCTGTTTGCCGTGGCCAACCGGCTTTACGACATCACCGTGAGCCGGCGCGACAATGTCGACACCTGGCATCCCGACGTGCAGTTTTTCGAGATCCGCGATGCGGACGGCGATCTGCGCGGCAGCTTTTACCTCGACCTTTACGCGCGCAAGCACAAGCGCGGCGGCGCCTGGATGGACGAATGCACGGTGCGGAAAAAATCCCGTTCCGGGATCCAGAGGCCGGTCGCCTACCTGGTGTGCAACTTCACGCCGCCGATCGGCGACGACCCGTCGCTGCTGACCCACGATGAAGTCATTACCCTGTTTCATGAATTCGGCCACGGGCTGCACCACATGCTGACGACAATCGATTTCCCGAGCGTCGCCGGTATCAACGGCGTGCCGTGGGATGCCATCGAACTGCCGAGCCAGTTGATGGAAAACTGGTGCTGGGAACGGGAATCATTGAACCTGATTGGGCGGCACTACAGAACCGGCGCGCCGATTCCGGACGACCTGTTCGAGCGGCTGAACGCCAGCCGGATATTCCAGTCGGGAATGCAGATGGTGAGACAGCTCGAATTCGCAATTTTCGATTTCCGCCTGCACCTCGAGTACGATGACCGCCATCCCACGGACATCCAGAAGCTGATCGACGGGATCCGCCGGGACGTGGCGGTGGTGATGCCGCCCCCCTTCAACCGCTTTCAGAACAGTTTTTCACACATCTTCGCCGGCGGCTACGCCGCGGGGTACTACAGTTATAAATGGGCGGAAGTCATGTCCGCCGACGCCTTTTCCAGGTTCGAAGAAACCGGTATCTTTGATAAAACCACGGGGCACGCCTTTCTGCACTCGATCCTCGAACAGGGGGGTTCGCGTGATCCCCTCGATTTGTTCATGGAATTCCGCGGCCGGAAGCCGAGCATCGAGCCTTTACTGAGACACTCCGGCATCGCCGTATGACGGGCATGATGACCTGATATGGGCACAAGAACGATCACAAGCTGTGCATTGTGGCTGCTCGTGTCCGCGCAGCTCCCGGCGTGGGCCGAGACCCTTTACATCGACAACAGGATCATGGTCGGCCTGCACCAGGAAAAATCCGTCGACAGCGCCATTATCAAGCTTCTGCCCTCCGGCACGCCGCTGGAAGTCCTCAAAAAGGAAGACCGGCTCACCCAGGTGCGGGACCCGGACGGTGTGATCGGCTGGATGGACAACAGTTACCTGATCGCCGACCAACCGCCAGGCGACCGGCAGGCACAGGCCGGCCCGGCCACAGGGCTCCCCGAACAGAGGTTTAAAAATCCTCCACCGCAACCTGCGGGGCCCGGGATGGATCCGGCGCTGGGCGAAAAACTCGCCGCCGCCCTCAAGGAAAACGAAGAACTCCAGCAGTTGTTCAAATCCGAACGGCTCAAGGCCGGCGAACTCCAGGCGGATATCGTAAAACTGAAAAACGAACTCAGCAAAAACACCGACACCGGTGCGGCGGAGGAGCAGATCAGGCGGCTGGCGGAGGAAAAGGACGCGCTTCAAAAACAACTCGAAAATCTCCAGGCCTCACCCGCACCACCCGCCAGGACGATCAATATCAATACGGACAACCTCGATTGGCGGTCTATGCTTGCCGGTATCGTCGCCACGCTCATCGCGGGGTTTCTTGCCGGCATTTATGTGCTCGACTGGCTGAACCGCCGCCGGCACGGAGGTTTCAGGGTTTGAGGAGCGTCGCCTCCGGCGGCCGCCCCTGACCGTCCTGACGTAACGGAGTCCATGTTCCGCATCGCCACCTGGAACGTCAATTCACTGCGCGTGCGCCTGCCGCACGTTCTGCAATGGCTGGAATCCGAACAGCCGGACGTGCTCGCCCTGCAGGAAACAAAACTCGAAGACGAAAATTTCCCGCTGGAGGAGATCCTCGCCGCCGGCTATCAGGCGGTCTACTCGGGCCAGAAAACCTACAACGGCGTAGCGACCCTCAGCAGGAGCACGGCCGACAACATCATCCGGGAGATCCCCGGTTACGCCGATGCGCAGCGGCGCATCCTCTATGCGGAATTCGACGGCCTGCCCGTGCTGAACCTGTACGCCCCCAACGGAGCGGAAGTGGGATCGGACAAGTACGCCTACAAGTTGGAGTGGTTTTCACGCCTCCGGCCGTTCATTGCGGAGCGGCTGTCGCGTAACGGCAGCCTGATCGTCCTCGGCGATCTCAATATCGCGCCGGAAGATCGGGATGTGCATGACCCGGCGGAATGGGAAGGCAGCGTCCTGGTCAGCGAACCGGAACGGGCAGAGTTCAGAAAACTCCTGGAGCAGGGCTTTGCCGACAGCTTCCGCCTGTTCGATCAAGAGGCACAATGCTTCTCCTGGTGGGATTACCGGGCCGGCTCATTCCGGCGCAACCGGGGGTTGCGCATCGATCACATCCTCCCGAGCCGGGCGCTCGCTGCGCGCTGCACGGCCTGCCGCATAGACCGGGGGCCGCGAGCCTTTGAAAAACCCTCGGATCATGCGCCGGTGATCGCGGAATTCAGCCTCTGAACCGGGACGCCCGAGGGACGCCCCGTTGCGAAACCCGGGGGATTCCACTACACTGCACGCCCCTTGCAAGGGACAATACCACCAGATAATCCTGGCCATCACCCATGAAAACCGGCATTCATCCCGCCTACCACGACATTAACGTGACCTGCAGCTGCGGGAACACCTTCAAAACACGCTCAACCTACAAGGGCGATCTGCATATCGAAGTTTGCTCGGAATGCCACCCGTTCTACACGGGACACCAGAAGATCCTCGACACCGCCGGCCGCGTTGACAAATTCCGCCGCAAATACGGCATGCAGTAGGGGCGGCGGATACGAACCGGGAAGCGCGCAACCGGCGCGCTGTTTTTATATACCCTGCCTGCTGGCGCTCCTGCTCGTCCCGGGGGACGCAGCGGCCGGAAGCGTCACTCCTTCACGTTCAGACCCCTGCTACGCCGCCCCCGGCCACGGCGAGAAGGTACGTGTCAAACACGTCATCGACGGCGATACCGTCATCCTCGCTGACGATCGGCACATCCGCCTCGTCGGGATAAATGCCCCGGAGACAGGCCGTGACGGCGACCCTTCCGAAAGCGGGGCGCACGAAGCCAGGAAATATCTCGCCGGCCTGTTGCAAGATCATCCGGTGATTCGCCTGCGCTACGACGTCGAGCGGCGTGATCGTTACGGCCGCACCCTGGGCCACCTGTTTTTGCCGGACGGCACCAACGTCCAGGCGGTGTTGCTCGAAAGAGGCCTGGCCATTCCCCTTACGATCCCGCCGAATCTCGGCTTTCACGACTGTTACCGGGGACGGGCGGAGGCGGCCCGCGCCGGCGCCAGGGGCCTCTGGTCACTACCGCGGTACCAGCCTGTCCCGTCAGACCGGATCACAGAATCACACGCGGGTTATCGCGTCGTGACCGGTACCGTTCTGGACGTGAGAACGAGCGCTGCGGTCATCACGATCAGGCTGACCGGGCATCTGGCCTTGCGCATCCAGCGGGAGGATCAGCCTTATTTCGAGGGGGTGGCCTTCGGCGAACTGGCCGGCAGGAGGATCATGGCGCGCGGTTTCCTGAACCCGCGTGACGGACGGTTCCTGATGCGCATCCGCCATCCCGCCGATCTCGAGGTACACATGACACCCGGCAGGAACTGATCTTCCCGCCGCCATGTCATAAAATCTGCCCATGCGTTACGCGTTTTTTCCGTTCCTGTGCGGCGCATTGATCCTCTTCGCGGGGTGCGCCGTGAATCCTGTCACCGGCCAACAGGATCTCGTGCTCATGTCCGAACAGGACGAAATCAGCCTGGGCCGGAATACCCATCCACAGGTGCTGCAGGAATATGGAACTTACGACGATCCGGCGCTGACGGCGTATGTTCAGCAGGTGGGAGACCGCCTGGCCGCGACCAGCCACCGGGCCAACCTGATTTACCGCTTCACGGTCCTCGACAGCAAGGAAGTGAACGCGTTTGCACTGCCCGGCGGTTATATCTACATCACCCGCGGGCTGTTGAGTTATCTCAATTCCGAGGCGGAACTGGCCGCCGTTCTCGGCCACGAGATCGGCCACGTCACCGCCCGCCACTCGGTCCGGCAGTACAGCGCGGCCCAACTCGCCAACATCGGCGCTACCCTCGGCGCCATCTTCATACCGGGCATGACGGCGGCCTCGAATCAACTGGTCCAGTTGTTCGGCGTGGCGCTTTTGCGGGGCTATGGCCGCGAACACGAACTGGAGGCTGATCGGCTGGGGGCGGAATACCTGGCACGCAGCGGTTACGATCCGTGGGCGATGCTGGATACCATCCGCGTCCTGAAAAACCAGGAACTGTTTGAAGCCGAGGCGGCGAAAGCCGAGGGCCGTGAGCCCCGCATTTACCACGGCCTGTTTGCAACTCACCCGGACAACGACAAGCGCCTGCAGGAAGTCATCGGCAAAGCAGAGAAGTTCCGCAGCGCGCAAAGCCGGTATGTGGGGCGGGAGATGTACCTGGACAAGCTGGATGGCCTGGTATTCGGGGACAGCCCGAAGGAAGGCGTGGTGCGCGGCCGTAATTTCTACCATGAGCCCCTGGGCTTCGCTCTGAAGCTGCCGCGGGGATGGCATATCGAAAACCGCCCCGATCGGCTGCTGGCAACGGCCCCGAACGGGGAGGCGTTATTCCAGATGACGGTAGAGGATATCAACCAGCGCGTTCCGCCGCGGGAATTTATGGTGACCCGCCTGGGGTTGAAGAGCCTCGATAAAGACGCGCCGCTCGACATTCACGGCCTCCCCGCGCATACCGGCCTGGCCCCGATCAACACCAGCGTCGGCAGGCGCCTGGCCAGATTCACCGTGATCTACCACGCCAACCGGGCCTATATACTCGCCGGTATCAGCAAGGATGCAAAACAGGCCTCCCGGTTCGACAGTGATTTTCTTGAAACCGCGCACACCTTCCATGCCATGACCGATAACGAGCGTCTCCTGGCCCGCCCGCTCCGCCTCAGGACGATCCAGGCGGAGGCGGATACCCGCTTTACGGCGCTCGCCGGGGATTCCCCGCTGCAAATCTATCCGGAAGAGCAGCTCAGGCTCATCAACGGGATGTACCCGGGAGGTGAACCAAAGCCCGGAATGCTCTTGAAAATCATCGAATAACACTACCCAGGCCGGTTACGGGAAAATTCAAGTTAGCTCATCTTATTAAACTTGTTTCTAACCTTAATTAATTAACCCTTTGCCTTAATTACCGATTGATCCTTATCCACATTTTCTGTGGATAACTCTGTGGAGGAAATGCGGACAGGAATCGACCATCAAAGCCATTGTTAAGCCCGTGACAAATCTGTCAAAAATTGACCAGTCGTAAAAATATACTGTATTATCAATAAGATACACATGAGATTGCGGCTTTCACGCCCATCGGTGGCGGTATCGGCAAAGTTACTGGACGGATCCACCCAAGATTGTGTATAAATATGGCCGTGATAGACCCACACGTAGTTTAAAAATTGAACTTTTTCTATCACTTATTTTCTAAAGTTTTTGCATAAATCATATCCGTTCTGCCTCCCAGAACGGTAATGAACCCGGTCTCCCCAGCCGGGTATATTTGGCCCCGGGATGCCCTCCCTCCCCTTGACAAACCGGGGCCGTTTTTTATTTACGGTTCATGTGAACAGGCCTGAAATCCGCCATCCCTCCATCGCCGTGCCATGGTTTTTCGTTCATCCATCATGGTAAACAGCGGGGCCGCGGTATTTTCATCAGCAAATTCTTCAATAATCACGGGCAAGGATGTTTCAAGTGCCGGTGCGGAAGGTTCCTGTCCGCACGGTCAGGCAATGAATACCGGTCACGGACGATCGGAGTGTACCGGCGGTAATTCTGCTAACATGTACGCTTGTCCGCCTGTCAATTTAATGCGCGGGCGGAGTATTGGGGAATGGCCGTGATCATCATGCAAGCGATTGCACGGCCCCCGGTGTAACGATCACTGCTGATAACGAAAAATCAAAACAATGCGGAAATTCATTACACTCCTGTTTATAGTCCCGATCCTGGCAAGCGAAGGCCAGGCGGCGGGTGATCCTGGTGCCGGGAAAGAAAAATCTCAGGTGTGCGCTGCCTGCCACGCGGCTGACGGCAACAGTACCCAGCCGGTCTGGCCCAAGATTGCAGGGCAACACCCCGAATACCTGGTTAAACAGTTGACCGACTACCGTAACGGTGACCGGGAAAACGCACAGATGTCGCCCATGGCCGCCAATCTGAGCGACGAAGACATCGCCGATCTCGCGGCCTTTTATTCCAGCCAGAAAGTGCAGCATGGATCTACCGATCCCGCCGTACTGAGGCTCGGCGAAAAGATTTACCGGGCAGGAAACCTCGAGGCGGGCGTACCGGCGTGCCTCGCCTGCCACGGCCCCACGGGGCGCGGCAACCCGGTCGCCCTGTATCCGGCGCTGGCCGGACAGCACGCCGCCTATACCCAGGCCCAGCTCAACGCCTTCCGCTCCGCGGCGCGCAAGAACGACGCCAACGGTGTCATGCGCACCGTCGTAAGCCGCATGACCGAGGAGGAAATCAGGGCGGTGTCCGAATACATTCAGGGGCTCCATTAAGGAACGCCCGCCAGGGCAACGTTCTTGCAGCAGGCGCCGTCCTGATTCATCATGCGGGGCGAGTGCAACAAATTCCCGCCAGGGATATCTAAGCTTGAACTACAACATTTTCACGGGATCCGGAACACGCATAGTCATCAATGCGCGGCCGGGCGCCCGAGCCATTGCGGAATAGGGCCATCGCAGTAATCAACCCATGCTGAAGACGATCATGAAAAACGCGATTCCGCTGGCCGGCCTGTTCTGCCTGCTTGCGATTTCCGCATCGTGGGCCGCCGAACGTTACGTCCCGAAGATCTATGAACCGGTTTACCCCCCGCAACCCACCCGCACGGGCGAGAAAATAGAGGTTGTTGAAGTTTTCTGGTACGGCTGTCCTCACTGTTATTCACTGGAACCTTACCTGGACCAGTGGCTCGAGAAGAAACCGGATGACGTGGAATTTCTCCGCTTGCCGGCCGTGCTCGGTAAAGGATGGATACCGCATGCCAGGGCGTATTTCACGGCCGAGAAACTGGGCCTCGTGGACAAGATCCACGGGCCGCTGTTCGATGCCATCCACCGCGACGGCGAACATATCAATGACGAAAATAGGCTCGGCCAGTTCTTTTCGGAATACGGCGTCGACAAGGGCGAGTTCACCAGGATATTCAACTCCGAGGATGTCGATGACAAGGTGAAAGAATCCTATGTCATGGGCAAGCGCTACGGCATCACGGGGGTGCCGGCAATCATCGTCAATGGAAAATACCGGACCAGCGCCTCGATGACGGGCGGAAACAGCAACCTGATGGCCGCCATCGATCAGTTGATCGAGATGGAGAGAAGCCGCGCCAAAAGCGAATAAAAAGGATCAGCGGATTCAGCCGGTCCTTGCAACTTACCTGCGCTCTGTTTCATATTGGTCTGAAACCTGCTGTCGTGCAGCGGGTCAGGCTCACGCCGACACGCCGTGAATACGTCCCTGTAGGCTCGACGCCGGCATCCCTGCCGGCGACGGTCGGCCTAAGCCTGACCCGCTGCGATGATGGCGCCGACCTGAAAAAGCAGAATGTATTTTCCTGAAGTGGCGCGCCCGGCGAGATTCGAACTCACGACCTTTGGCTCCGGAGGCCAACGCTCTATCCAACTGAGCTACGGGCGCTCTGCAGTAAAAAGTTTAAAGCGAAAAGCGAAAACTATCATCCATTATTACATTCCACTTTAAACTTTACACGTTCCACTCCACCCCGGACCGGACGGACATTCGGGATTTTCTCCCCCGGGGAGTACAGGTATACTGGGGCCGGTGGACGGGGTGGGGGCCGGCCAGCCAATGGTCCCGGGAGAAGAATAAATGAGCAAACAGCAAGACCAGATATTTTTCAGGAATTTTTCATTAATCGTTGGCGCCCTGGCCGTCATGATGGTGATATTTCTCGTGACGGCAAGAATCATCGGCATAGATGAAGCCGCAGAGGCGGAGCGCCGTGCGGCCAGCGTAGCGGAACGCACTGCCCCCATGGGTGAAATCAGCATTGCCGGCGAAGCGGAACCCGCACCGCCGCCTGCCACCATGGAAGTAGCTGCGGCTGAAACGGGCGGCAGCGCTGACAAGGGCAAACAGGTCTACGACGGATTATGCGTCTCCTGCCATGGCTCGGGCATCCCGGGTATCCCGCAGCTTGGCGATGCCGCCGCGTGGGCTTCACGGATCGCCCAGGGCAATGATGTTCTTTATCAGAACGCGATCAACGGCTTTACCGGCGCCAGCGGCATGATGATGCCACCCCGGGGCGGCGGCATGGATCTCAGCGACGACGACGTCAAGGCCGCCGTCGATTACATCGTCGCCAACAGCCAGTAACCCCCGACTCCCGGTCACGTGAATCACGGCCGGCCGGCGACAATCACTCCTGCCGGCGACGGTCGACTTAAAGCCTGACCCGCTGAGATGATGGCACCGATCTGCAAAAAGGACAGGCGGCTTTTTTACTGAGTAAAAAAGCCGCCTGTCCCCTTTTGCGCGAGTACCTCTCTCAAACTCCATTTCCCCTGACGGGGAGAGGAGAAAGTAAGGTTGAGCCAAGGGCGAGTCAGTGCTTCAAGGCCTGCTGATAGCTTTCCTCGGCCAGCGTGGTCCAGCCGGTGTAACTTTCGCTGAACGCCTTGTAGGCCTGATAGACCCGGTTGAAGGCCGGATTCTGTGCGGACTCTTCTTCCAGTGTTTCCCGCGTGAACTTCCTGAATTCCGCCAGGACTTCGGGCGGAAATTCGAGCACCTCCACGTTCTGCTTGCTCAAAAGCTCCCCGAGGGCGAGCTGGTTGCGGTATTCCATCTCCGCATGGATCTTTTCATTGACCGAGGCCGCGGTAACATCAACGATCTTTTTAAGGTCATCCGGCAGCCCGTTCCAGGCCGAGATATTGACAATCAGTTCAAACACCGTCCCCGGTTCGTGCCAGCCGGGATAATAATAGTATCTTGCCGCCCGGTTGAGCCCGAGCCTCAGATCATGAAACGGCGCCACCCATTCCGTGGCATCGAGCGTGCCACGCTCCAGCGCGGTATATAATTCACTCCCCGCCATCAGGACGGGATTGCCGCCGGCGCGCTTGAAGACCTTGCCGCCGAGGCCCGGAATGCGCATGCGCAGCCCCCGGATGTCATCCAGCGATTCGATCTTTTTCTTGAACCACCCGCCCATCTGCATGCCGGTATTGCCCATCGGAAACGGGATCACGTTGAAGGGGGCATACACCTCGCGCCATAACTCGAGGCCGCCGCCGTAATAGAGCCACGCATTCATTCCTCTCGCGGTCATGCCGAACGGCACCGAGGAAAAGAACTGGGCCTCAGGCACCTTGCCCGCCCAGTAATAGGGTGAACCATGCCCCATCTCAACCGTGCCCTGCGACACCGCATCAAACACCTGCAGGGGCGGAACCAGTTCATCGCCGGCGAAGACCTGGATGTCCAGCCGGTCGTGGCTCATCACCCGCACGTCGTCCGCAAAACGCTGCGCCCCTTCCTGGAACACGGGGAAATTCGCCGGCCACGTCGTCACCATTTTCCAGCGAAACAACCTGTCGCCATCCACCGCGGCGGCGGGATTACCGGCGGCATCAGTATGAGGATCCCCACAAGCCGCGACCACGACCGAGAGCAGGATCACCATCACCAGGCGGGCGCCTGGATGACTGCGCATTTCAAAAACCGCCAGGTCTTGTCTCGGCATCCCCCGTATTCCTTTCAATGAATCAAAAATCATTGCCTGCTGATCAAGTGTCGATCACTGCCCTGCCTCAATGTGCGCAAAAAATGCTTTTCACTTTTAACTTTCAACTTTTCACTGCCTAGGCCGGTTGTAAGCCGGCGTAGGCGGCGACCAGCCATTTGCATCCCGCCTCTTCAAAATTCACCTGGACGCGCGCATGGCTGCCCGAACCTTCCAGGTTCAGGATGACGCCACGGCCGAAGGTGGCGTGGATGACGCTCTGGCCCGGCATGAGTCCGCCCGGGTCAACGGCTTCGCGGCCGCGGCTGAAAACCGGCGTGGGCATGCCGCCCCCCAGGCGCACCGGGCTGATCAGCTCTTCCGGCAGTTCGCGGATGAAGCGCGAGGGCTGCGGATAAAAATCCGCGCCGTGCAGGCGCCGCCGCAGGGCATGGCACAGCGTCAGCGTGCGCTGGGAACGGGTGATGCCGACATAACACAGGCGCCGCTCTTCCTCCAGCCTGGCAACGTCCTCCGTGTTGTGCTGGTGCGGAAACAGCCCTTCTTCCATGCCCACGAGGAAAACGTTCTGAAACTCGAGGCCCTTGGCCGAATGCAGGGTCATGAGGTGCACGCAGTCCGCGAAGGCGTCCGCCTGGGTGTCCCCCGATTCCAGGGCGGCGTGGGCAAGAAAGGCCGGCAGTGGCTCGAGATCCTCGGCGTTCCGGTCGGCGAGCTCAAACTCGCCGGCGGCAGTGACCAGTTCTTCGAGGTTCTCGATGCGCGCGAGTCCGCGTTCGCCTTTCTCCTTCCGGTAATGATCGATGAGACCGCTCTGTTTGATCACGCCGTCCATGGCCTCGCCCAGCGGCCTGCCGGCCTGCCACTGGCCCATCCGGGCGATCAGCGCCATGAATTTCTCGAGCGCGGCGAGCGCCCGCGCGCTCATCGACTTTTCATGCAGGATGCCGGCGGCCGCCCGCCAGAGCGAACACTGTTTCCGCTTCGCCTCGCCGCGCAGTTCCTCCATCGTCCGCTGCCCGATGCCCCGCGCAGGCGTGTTGATAATGCGCTCGAAGGAAGCGTCGTCATCGTGGTAGACGCTCAACCGCAGGTAGGCGAGGGCATCCTTGATCTCGGCGCGCTCGTAGAATCGCTGGCCGCCGTACACGCGATAGGGAATGCCGGCCTGCATGAGCGCCTCTTCCAGCACCCGTGACTGGGCGCTGACGCGGTAGAGAATGGCGGAACTGGCGTAGGGGATATCGCTGCTACGCAGGGAAGCGATGCGATCCACGACGAATTGCGCCTCATCCTGCTCGTTGAAGGCCGTATACAGGCGGATCTTTTCGCCTTCGCCATCCTCGGTCCAGAGCTGTTTGCCGAGCCGGGTCTTGTTGTTCGCGATGAGGGCGTTGGCCGCCTCCAGGATGATGCCGGTGGAGCGGTAATTCTGCTCGAGCCTGAGAAGTATCGAATCATTGAAATCTTTCTGGAACTGCAGGATGTTTTCCATGCGCGCCCCGCGCCAGCTGTACACCGACTGGTCGTCATCCCCGACCACGAACAACGCCCCTTCACCGCCCACCAACAGGCGCAACCAGGCGTACTGCAGCGTGTTTGTGTCCTGAAATTCATCCACCAGCACGTGCCTGAACCGCTGCCGGTAATGCGCCAGGATCCCGCTGTTGTCCCGGAACAGCTCGTGCGCCTTCAGCAGGAGCTCGGCAAAATCCACCAGGCCGGAGCGCTTGCAGGTGTCCTCGTAGGCCTGGTAGATACGGATCATCTGCCGGGCCACCGGGTCGCCGCTTTCGTCGAGGTGTTGCGGCCGCAGCCCCTCGTCTTTGCGCGCGTTGATGAACCACTGCGCCTCGCGCGGTGGATATTGCGATTCATCCAGTTCCAGGGCGCGTATCACGCGGCGAATGGTGCGGTATTGATCCTCGCTGTCGAGGATCTGGAAACTCTGCGGCAGGCCCGCGTCCTGCCAGTGGGCGCGCAACAGGCGATGGGCTATGCCGTGAAAGGTGCCGACCCACATGCCGCCGATCGGCTGCCCGAGCAGGGTTTCAATGCGTGACCGCATCTCGGCCGCCGCCTTGTTGGTAAAGGTGACCGCGAGGATCCCGAACGGCTGCGCCTCCCCGGTCTGGATGTACCAGGCGATCCGGTGGACGAGCACCCGCGTCTTGCCGCTGCCGGCGCCCGCGAGGACGAGGATATTGCCGGGCGGTGCGGCGACCGCCTCACGTTGCGCGGCGTTCAGGGGATCGAGGACGGCGGAAACATCCATGGCGGGATTCTATCAAATCCGGCATCGGGAGGATCGCCTGCCCGCTGATGATGTCAGTGGTAATATGCTGAAAGAATTTCGAACGTTGTTTGTGGAGCAGAACACTGTCAGGCATACCAGGAAACGGCGGGTAAAACATGCACGGCATAAGAGAATACGGCAAAGAGGAACTGATCACGCTCATCCACCATG
>CAZXGW010000003.1:19666-37285 GCA_964640355.1 uncultured Enterobacteriaceae bacterium | reverse complement strand
TGGCGCGCCCGGAGAGATTCGAACTCCCGACCCCCTGGTTCGTAGCCAGGTACTCTATCCAACTGAGCTACGGGCGCAATTCAGTGCAAAGTACAAAGCGAAAAGTTTAAAGAATTACTCCTTCAACTTTTAACTTTACACTTTCAACTGTTCTGGCGGAGAGGGAGGGATTCGAACCCTCGATGGGCTTTTGGCCCATACTCCCTTAGCAGGGGAGCGCCTTCGACCACTCGGCCACCTCTCCAAATCAGTTCAAAGTATAAAGTTAAAAGTTGAAAGTGCCTTCAGTGCTTCTGTCTTTATTCACGTTTTGAATGCATACCAGCCGGGCCGGTAGTGATACAACGGAACAGGAACGCCGCGCCGGTCAACAGCGCAGGTCAGGACTGATCATCTTCCTTTTTGACGTTGCCGGATTTTTCCTGCTGAATGCGTTCGTAGATTTCCTCGCGATGAACCGCGACTTCCTTCGGGGCATTCACGCCGATGCGCACCTGATTGCCCCTGATGCCCAGCACCGTAACGTTGATGTTGTCGCCAATCATCAATGACTCGCCAACTCTTCGTGTCAAAATCAACATCTTGTCTTCTCCTATGTCCTTTTCCTTATACGAATAACCACCTGTACGGCCATGAAACCGGGATTTCACGGCCCGCCCGCAGGGATGATAAGTTTACGCCCTGCTTTCTCCCTCTACCTCAACCTGGTTTTCCAGGCCGAATTCGGAATGAAGCGTCCTTACACCAAGTTCCAGGTATTTTTCATCCACGACCACCGATATTTTTATCTCCGAGGTGGAAATCATCATGATATTGATTCCTTCCCGGGCCAGTGCCCTGAACATCCGGCTCGCGATCCCGGCGTGCGATCGCATGCCTATGCCCACGACGGAAATCTTGACTATCGACAGGTCGCCGGTGATATCCCGCGCGCCGATTTCGGCGATATTTTTCCTGAGGACCGCCAGGGTTTTCTCATAGTCGTTTCTGTGAACGGTGAAGGTGAAATCGGTCTTGTTGTCCGTACCGACGTTCTGGACAATCATGTCAACCTCGATATTGGCGTCCGCGACGGGTCCCAGTATGCTGTAAGCGATCCCGGGTCTGTCCGGCACACCGACCACAGTCAATTTCGCCTCATCGCGGTTATGGGCGATGCCTGAAATCAACGGTTCTTCCATACTTTCATCCTCACCACAGATCAACGTGCCCGGTCCTTCCTTAAAAGAGGATAGCACACGCAGTTGGACATTATATTTTCTCGCAAACTCCACGGACCTGATTTGCAGGACCCTGGAACCGAGGCTGGCCAGTTCCAGCATTTCTTCATAGGTCAGGTACTCGAGCCGCCTTGCCTTCGGCACAATCTTCGGATCAGCCGTGTAGACGCCGTCCACGTCCGTATAGATATGGCATTCATCCGCCTTGAGCGCCGCGGCCATGGCAACGGCCGTGGTGTCCGATCCGCCGCGCCCCAGGGTTGTGATGTCGCCATGCTCGTCGATGCCCTGAAAGCCCGCGATGACAACCACCTTGCCCTCTTTCAGGGTCTTCGTCACCCTGGCCGCGTCGATATCAACGATGCGCGCCTTGTTGTAGGTACTGTCCGTCCTGATGTGGACCTGCGCGCCCGTGTAGGAACGCGCCGGACATTTTCTTGCCTCGAGCGCCATGCTGAGCAGGGCAATCGTCACCTGCTCACCGGTGGCCAGCAGGACATCGAGTTCCCGGCTATTGGGATCCCTGCAGACTTCATGCGCCAGCTTCAGCAGCCTGTCCGTCTCCCCCTTCATGGCGGAAACCACGACGGCAATTTCATGCCCGTTCTTGCGGGTAGCTACAATCCTGTCCGCGACGGCATTGATGCGTTCAATGCTGCCGACCGATGTGCCGCCGAATTTCTGAACGATCAACGACATGACAAGTTACCGTACTCCCGAAAAAGGGGGGGATTCTAACGAAATAAGACCCGATATGAAATGGCAAGGCTAGCCCGACAATTGCCGGCGCACCCAGTCCGGAACGCTGGCCAGGGCCGCCGCCAGGCCCTTGGGGTTATTGCCGCCCGCCTGGGCAAGGTCGGCGCGACCACCGCCCCGTCCACCGACCTTTTCCGCCACGAAATTGACAAGGTCGCCCGCTTTAAGGCGTCCGGTCTGATCCTTGGTCACACCCGCCACCAGGCTGACCTTGTCATCCTGCACCGACGCAAGCACCAGTGCCGCACTGCCCAGCCTGTTTTTCAACTGGTCCACGGTATTCCGCAGGGCCCTCGGATCGGCGCCGTCCAGGGTCCGGGCGATGACCTTGATCCCCTCAACATCCACCGCCTCGGCCGCGATATCTTCCCCGGCGCTGCTCGCCAGCCGTCCCCTGAGCTGGTCCATTTCCTTCTCCAGCTTGCGCAACCGCTCCACCTGCTGGCCGAGCCGGGTTTCCAGATTTTCCACATCCGTCTTGAGCAGGTGAGCCGCGCGGGATAATTTGCGCTGGTTATTCTCCACCCAGGCGAGTGCGCCTTCGCCGGTAACGGCCTCGATCCGGCGAATACCGGCGGCGATGCCGGTTTCGGAAATGATCTTCATGAAGCCGATATCGCCGGTACGCGTGACGTGCGTGCCGCCGCACAATTCCGTTGAAAATTTCCCGCCGATCTTCAGCACCCGCACCGTCTCATCGTATTTTTCTCCGAACAACGACATGGCACCCGATTTCAGCGCCTGCTCGCGCGGCATGATTTCGATCACCGTCTCGATGTTTTCGAGGATCTTGCTGTTCACCAGCCATTCTATTTTCTGCAAGTCCTGCCCGGTCAGTGGTTCGGGATGCGAAAAATCGAACCGCAACCTGTCCGGCGCCACCAGTGAACCCTTCTGTGTGACATGATCGCCGAGTATTTTTCTCAGGGCGGCGTGCAGGAGATGGGTCGCGGAGTGATTGCGCACCGTGTTGATCCGCTTGTGGGCATCCACGCGCGCCGTAACCTTCAGCCCCGGCGTGAGTCTTCCCTGCCGGAGATGTCCGAGATGCACATGGGCCTTGCCCTGCTTCTGGGTATCAACGACGTCGAACAGGATGCCCTCTCCAGTCAGCTGTCCCTGGTCTCCCACCTGGCCGCCAGCCTCGGCATAGAATGGCGTGGCTTCCAGGATCACACCGCCGAATTCACCTTCCCTGATTTCCGTAACCGTGCGGCCGTCCTGGTATAGGCCAGTGACGGTGGATTCCTGCTCCAGCGTGATGTAGCCGCTGAATTCCGTGGATTGATCCAGGTCCGCGACAGTGGATAAATCCACTTCAAACCTGCTCGCCGCCCTCGCCCGCTCCCGCTGCGCCGCCATGCACCTGTCAAAACCCGGCATGTCAAGCGCCACGCCGCGTTCACGCGCGATGTCAGCCGTAAGGTCCACGGGAAAACCGTAAGTATCGTACAGGCGGAAAATATCCTCACCGGGCAGCGTGTTGCCGTTCACCTTTGCCATGGCGGATTCGAGATGCCTGAGTCCCTGTTCCAGGGTCTCGGAGAACCGCTCCTCTTCCTGCTTTAACGTGGCAGCCACCTCTCGGGCGGTGTGCTCCAGTTGCGGGTAGGCGTCTTTCATGACCTCGGCCAGCGGCTGGACGAGCTTATGGAAGAACGGTTCCCGGATGCCCAGTTTATGCCCGTGGCGGATGGCGCGGCGGATGATGCGCCGCAGGACGTAGCCCCGCCCGTCATTGGCGGGCATCACCCCCTCGGCAACGAGAAAGGCGCACGAGCGGATATGATCGGCGATGACGCGCGCCGAGATAACCTCCGGCTGCCTGACAGGGGCAAGGTCGTTCACGGCCTTTACCAGGTGCCGGAAGATATCGATCTCGTAATTGCTGTGCACCCCCTGCAAGACCGCCGCGATGCGTTCAAGGCCCATACCGGTATCCACGGAAGGATGGGGTATGGGCGTAAGAGAGCCATCGGCGCCGCGGTTGTACTGCGTGAACACGAGATTCCAGATCTCAACGTAGCGGTTTCCTTCCTCTTCCCCGCTCCCCGGCGGGCTTCCGCTCAGGGTGTCACCGTGGTCGTAGAAGATCTCGCTGCACGGCCCGCAGGGGCCGGTGTCCCCCATCGACCAGAAATTGTCCTCCTCCCCGCTGCGGCTGAACCTCTCCCTGGAAACACCAATCTCCTTCAGCCAGATATCGGCCGCTTCGTCATCGTTTTCATACACGGTGATCCAGAGACGATTCTCGGGCACCCCCAGGGTGCCGGTCAGGAGCTCCCACGCATAGGCGATAGCCTCGCGTTTGAAGTAGTCCCCGAAGCTGAAATTTCCCAGCATTTCAAAGAATGTGTGGTGGCGTTCGGTATAGCCGACGTTTTCGAGGTCATTGTGCTTCCCCCCCGCGCGGACGCAACACTGCGAGGAAGCGGCGCGCCTGTAGGGACGCTGATCGATGCCGAGGAACACATCCTTGAACTGCACCATGCCGGCGTTGGTAAACAGCAGGGTGGGATCATTGGCCGGGACGAGCGGGCCGCTCGGGACGATTTCGTGGCCTTTGCTCCGGAAATAATCCAGGAAAATCCTGCGGATGTCAGAGGTACTCGTCATTCATCACCCGTATCCAGCACGCGCCGGATGTGATCCCCGGAAAATCCGCGATGGCGCAGAAACCGCGATTGCCTGGCCTTTTCTCCGAGATCAGCCGGTGGTTGGGGTCCAAACCGTTTACGTCGCACCCGTGACGCGAGCTGCTGCCATTCCGCCGCCTGCCTGTCGACAAGGAGATGGATCAGTTCATCGCTGACGCCCCGCTCCCTGAGTTCCTGCACTATGCGGACCGGACCGTAGCCTTTCTCTATTCGGCTGTGGACAAAGGCCTCCGTAAACCGCCTGTCGCTTTGCAGTCCTTCTTCCTGAAGTGCTTCAATGACCGACCTGATGGTTGCCGGATCATGTTCCCGCACCCCGAGTTTGCGCTGCAATTCCGCCGCACTGTGCTCTCTTCTCGCCAGGAATCCGAGCGCCTGCTTGCGGATTTTCAGAGCGTCCCCGGTCAGGCTTCCGCTTCCTCCGTGGCCGCGGCGGTCCGGATATCCGGCAGGGCCTTCTGCCGGATGGCCGCCTCGATCTCTGCTGCGGTTTCGGGATTGTCCCTGAGAAAGTTGCGGGCGTTGTCCTTTCCCTGGCCGATGCGCTCTCCCTTGTAGCTGTACCAGGCGCCCGTTTTGTCGATCAAGCCGTGCTGCACGCCGAGATCGAGGATTTCGCCTTCCCTCGAGATCCCCTCACCGTAAAGAATGTCGAAAACGACTTCCTTGAACGGCGGCGCGACCTTGTTCTTGACGACTTTCACCCGGGTCTCGTTGCCGATGACTTCATCGCCTTTCTTGATGGCGCCGATCCGGCGGATGTCCATGCGCACCGAGGCATAGAATTTCAGGGCATGGCCGCCTGTGGTGGTTTCGGGATTGCCAAACATCACGCCGATTTTCATGCGTATCTGGTTGATGAAAATCACCAGTGTGTTGGAACGCTTGATATTCGCCGTAAGCTTGCGCAGGGCCTGTGACATTAACCGCGCCTGCAGGCCCATGTGGCTGTCTCCCATCTCGCCTTCGATTTCGGCCTTCGGGGTCAGGGCCGCCACAGAATCGATAATCACCAGGTCAACTGCACCGGACCGCACCAGCATGTCGGTGATCTCCAGCGCCTGTTCCCCGGTATCGGGTTGGGATACCAGGAGATCGTCGATCTGAACGCCAAGTTTGCCGGCATACGCCGGGTCTAAGGCATGCTCGGCATCCACGAACGCGGCTGTTCCCCCGGCCTTCTGGATCTCGGCCGCCACGTGCAGGGCCAGCGTCGTCTTGCCGGATGACTCCGGCCCATAGATCTCCACCACCCGGCCACGCGGCAGGCCGCCTACTCCCAGGGCGATGTCCAGTCCCAGTGAACCGGTGGAAACCGGTACCACATCGCGGACTACTCCCGCATCGCCCATACGCATGATGGATCCCTTTCCGAACTGCTTTTCAATCTGGCTGAGCGCTACGCCCAATGCCTGTTTCCTTTTCTCATCCATAATCTTCCACCTATGCTGTGTTAATCGTCTTTTTATTATCCCACAATTTCATTTAAATCGACATGCTCGAAAAGCAGTGAAAGGTCGCAAGTGAAAAGGTTAAAGACTTGGAAAAACATCGATCTGTATAACATTCAACTTTCACCTTTCAACATTCCACTTTCCACTATTTTTCCGGCTTGCACCGTCACGAGGAACGCCATACCGGTTCATAGCGGGCGCCCGAGGGCAGCGTCTCCGCGCGCATGAGTGAAAACTGCCGTACGTCCCAGATAACCGGCTCAAATTCGGGCAACCGGGGTTTCCTGAACACCTTCCGTGCCAGGGTCATGTGCGGGGAGTAGGGGCGCCGCTCCGTGGCGATGCCACAGCCGGACGCCAGTGATGCGAGTTGTTCATATAGTGCCCGCAGCGTCTCCGGCACCGTTGCCGGTGCTATCCAAAGCACTTGCGACTTGCGCCACCAGCCCGGCCTGTCCAGTACGAGCGTGAAAGGCTCCATGGGCACTGTTTCCACGCCGGCCAGCAAGCAGCCGAGGCTTGTTTCGTCAATATCGCCCAGAAAAACGAGCGTAATGTGGACGTTACCGCTCTGGACCTTTCTTCCGCAGCCGGGAGGCAGCCGGTCACAGATCGAGGTTATTTTCCCTGATACAGTTTCGTCTGGCCAAAGCGCGAAGAACAGGCGGGACATGCAAGCAGTGAAAAGTGGAAAGTTAAAAGGAGAAAGTTAAATGTTAACCATATCGATGTTTTTACAAGTCTTTGTACTTTTCACTTGTAACTTGTCACTGTTTTTCAAGCATCTCGATCAGGCCCTGCAGGGCCAGCAGGCAGGCCTGGCGCCGCACCTCCAGCCTCCCGCCCGTGAAAACGGTGCGCGTGACCACAGGTTCGCCGCTGCCACGCAGCCAGGCCAGGCAGACTGTGCCCACCGGTTTTTCCGGCGATCCCCCTTCCGGTCCCGCAATGCCGGTGATGGCAACAGCCACGCCGGCCCGGCTGTTGGCTAACGCTCCCCTGGCCATGGCCGCCGCGGTTTCTTCACTGGCGGCGCCGTACCGGGCGAGGGTATCCACAGCTACTTCAAGGAGATCCTGCTTGGCGGCATCCGAGTACGTGACGAACCCGCGTTCAAACCAGCGAGAACTGCCGGGAACGCGGGTGATGATTTCAGCCAACCCGCCGGCCGTGCAAGATTCCGCCGTGACCAGGCATTCGCCTGTACGCTCGAGAAGCGCCCCCAGCCGTTCCGCCATGCCATACAGCACCTCGTCGCTCATAAGCCGGCCCCGCGCTTCTGCCTGAAGAATTCCTGGAGTACGGCGGCGCATGGCGTCGCCAGCACTCCCCCGGCCACCTGCGGCCTGTGATTCAGTTGATCGCTGCCCAGGAGATTGAAGACACTGCCGGCCGCGCCATAGCGGGGGTCATGAGCCCCGAACACCACCCGTTCCAGGCGGGCATGGATGATGGCGCCCGCACACATGACGCAGGGCTCGAGCGTGATATACAGCGTGGCGCCGCACAGGCGGTAATTTTTCAGGTGCCGCCCCGCTTCCCGCAAGGCGATGATTTCTGCGTGGGCCGCGGGATCGCTGTCGGTAATCGGGCGGTTCCATCCCCGGCCGATGCATTCGTTATCCAGGACCAGCACCGCACCGACCGGTATCTCGCCGGCCAACCGGGCCTGGCCGGCCAGGTCCAGGGCCTGCCGCATCCAGTGTTCATCGTTCACTGCCTTTCTATTCCCACTCGATCGTGGCCGGCGGCTTGCTCGATATGTCGTAGGTCACCCGGGATATGCCGCTGACTTCATTGATGATCCTGCTCGAGACCGTTTCCAGGAATTCATAGGGCAGCCTGGCCCAACGGGCGGTCATGAAATCCGTGGTTTCAACGGCGCGCAGCGCGATGACATATTCATATTTCCGGCTGTCGCCCATCACCCCGACCGAACGCACCGGGAGGAAAACGGCAAAGGCTTGGCTGACCTTGTCGTACAGATCGTGCCTGCGCAGTTCCTCGATATAGATGGCATCGGCACGGCGCAGCATACCGGCATATTCCCGGCGCACCTCGCCGAGTATCCGGACACCCAGGCCGGGACCGGGAAATGGATGGCGGTTGACCAGGCCAGACGGCAATCCCAGGCGGACCCCGATCCGGCGGACTTCGTCCTTGAAGAGTTCGCGCAGGGGTTCGATGAGCTCGAGGTGCATCTTTTCCGGCAGGCCGCCGACATTGTGGTGGGACTTGATGACATGCGCCTTGCCCGTCCTGGCGCCGGCGGACTCGATCACGTCCGGATAGATCGTCCCCTGCGCCAGCCAGCGGATGTCCTTGAGCCTTGCCGCCTCTTCCTCGAATACCCGGATGAATATCCGGCCGATGATCCTGCGTTTTTCCTCGGGATCCTGGACACCCGCGAGCGCCTCGAAAAACCTGTCTTCCGCATCAACCTTGATGACGTTTACCCCCATATGGCCGGCAAGGGTGCTCATGACCTGCGCGGCCTCGTCCTGCCGCAGCAGGCCGTTATCCACGAACACGCAGACGAGCTGATCGCCAATCGCTTCGTGCAGCAGGGCGGCGACCACGGAGGAATCGACGCCGCCCGAAAGGGCGAGGAGGACGCGATCCCCGTCCACCCGGTTTCGTACCGAATGGATGGCATCCTCGACGATATTTTCGGTCGTCCACAGGCCCTTGCAACCCGCGATCTCGTATAAAAATCTCTGGAAGATCGCCGTGCCCTGCCGGGTATGGGTCACTTCGGGATGAAACTGCAGGCCATAGAATTTTTTTGAATCATCAGCCATCCCCGCCACCGGTGAATTCTCCGATGTGGCGATGACCTTGAAACCGCGGGGTATTTCGATCACGCGATCCCCGTGGCTCATCCACACATCCAGCAGGCCGTAGCCTTCCGGGCTGGTGTCATCCTGTATGCCGCGCAGAAGCCCGGAATGACCGCGGGCGCGTACCCGGGCGTAACCGAACTCCCGGAGTGTCGAGGACTCCACGCGGCCGCCAAGCTGCTGCGCCATCGCCTGCATGCCATAACAAATACCGAGCACAGGGACGCCGAGTTGAAACAGGCGGTCGGGCGCTCTCATGCCGTTGGCTAGCGTGACGGAATCCGGTCCGCCGGAGAGGATGACGGCGCAGGGGTTGAAATCCGCGAGCGCCTCCCCCGGCATGTCGAACGGATGGATTTCGCAATAGACCTTTGCTTCGCGGACGCGCCGGGCGATCAACTGGGTGTATTGGGATCCAAAGTCCAGGATTAACACCCGTTCCGAGTGGATATCTCTGGTCATGGAACCCTCCCTGGTGCTGTCTTCCGGCCCGGCCATCCGTGGCCGGTCGCTCGCCGGCACGAATGTTCACCGGACATTCGTGAATTCCCGGCTCGCCCAAAGTCCAGGATTAACACCCGTTCCGAGTGGATATCTCTGGTCATGGAACCCTCCCTGGTGCTGTCTTCCGGCCCGGCCATCCGTGGCCGGTCGCTCGCCGGCACGAATGTTCACCGGACATTCGTGAATTCCCGGCTCGCCCTATTCCATCCGATAGTTGGGCGGTTCCTTGGTGATGGTAACATCATGCACGTGGCTCTCGCGGATTCCCGCGTGTGTCAACCGTACAAAGGCAGGCCGCGTACGCATCTCCTCGAGCGAACGGCAGCCGGTATATCCCATGGCCGCGCGCAGGCCGCCCAGCAACTGGTGAATGATGGCGCCGACATTCCCCTTGTAGGGGACACGGCCTTCGATTCCCTCCGGCACCAGTTTTTCTATTTCATCATTTTCCTGGAAGTACCGGTCCGAAGATCCGTGCTGGAGGGACATCGCGCCCAGCGAGCCCATGCCACGGTAGGACTTGTATGATCGGCCCTGGAACAGTTCGACCTCGCCCGGTGACTCCTCGGTGCCGGCAAACAGGCCCCCGATCATGACTGACCAGGCCCCCGCCGCTATCGCCTTGGCGATATCACCGGAATAGCGGACCCCGCCATCGGAGATAAACGGTATCCCGCTGTCTTTCAGTGCATCCGCCACGGCCGCCACCGCGGTCAACTGGGGGACGCCCACCCCCGTCACCACACGCGTCGTGCAGATGGAGCCGGGACCAATGCCCACCTTGACGGCGTCCGCGCCGGCCTCTACCAGGGCCCTTGCACCATCCGCCGTGGCCACGTTGCCGCCGATGACCTGTGACTCCGGGTACTGCGATTTTATCCAGCGCACCATGTCCAGTACGCCGGCAGAATGCCCGTGTGCGGTATCGACGACCACCACATCGGCCCCCGCGCCGACCAGGGCGTCAATACGTTCCCTTGATCCCGGGCCCACGCCTACGGCGGCGCCGACGCGCAACTGTTCATGGCTGTCCTTGCAGGCATCGGGAAACTCGTGTGCCTTCTGGATGTCCTTCACGGTCACGAGACCGCGCAACTGGAACCTGTCATTGACGACCAGTACCTTCTCGATGCGGTGTTTGTGCAGCAGCGCCTTGATCTCCTGGTCATCCGCGTTTTCCCCGACGGTCACCAGACGCTCCTTCGGCGTCATGATATTTTTCACCGGGTCTTCATAGCGCGTTTCGAAACGGAGGTCGCGGCTCGTCACGATCCCGACCAGTTGTTGATCATCCACCACCGGTACGCCGGAAATATTATGGGCGCGCGTCAATTCGAGCACTTTCCCGATGCTGGCGTCCGGCGTCACCGTTATGGGGTCCTTGATCACACCGCTTTCGAATTTTTTGACCGTGCGTACCTGCTGTGCCTGGGCCTCGGCACTCATGTTCTTGTGAATAATCCCGATGCCGCCTTCCTGGGCAATGGCAATCGCAAGGCGTGCTTCGGTCACCGTATCCATCGCCGCCGAAATTATCGGTATATTCAGTGAAATTTCACGCGTCAAAAGCGTTTTAAGTTCAACATCGCGGGGCAGCACCTGCGAGAAGGCGGGAACCAGCAGGACATCATCAAAGGTGAGGGCGGGCTGCTCCGGGATGCGCATTACTTGATTCCTGCATGGGGGTAAAATAGCCGGCTATTATAGGGTCTGGCCCGTAGGGGGTAAACCACCACGGTCGTCGCAGGCCGCTCACCCAACTGTGGTGTCCCTCGACTGTATTTTAATAACCAGTCTGGCGGGCTGTCCTCCGGAAGACCGTGTACCTCGGGGACAGCGGTACCCGAGAATGCAGGGATGACTTCACGGCGTGTCTTCCGGAGGTCTGCCCGGCAGCCCGGAATTTCGATAGTTGGTTTTGGGACAAGTTACAGGAGACGCATGGCGCAAATCATGACCGGCGCAGTTACGGCAGAAGGCGAACACCGGGACGTCTACACTGTGACGCGCCTGAATCGCGAGGCGCGGATGATACTCGAGGGGAGCTTTCCGCCAATCTGGGTCCAGGGGGAGATCTCCAACCTGTCGCGGCCGTCATCCGGTCATCTCTACTTCTCGCTGAAAGACCAGCACTCACAGGTACGCTGCGCCATGTTCCGAAACCGCAACGTAGCCCTGAGATTCACGCCGGAAAACGGGATGCTTGTCCTGGCCAGGGCGAATGTCAGCCTGTACGAGGACCGGGGAGAGTTCCAGCTCATCATCGAGCGCATGGAACCCGCGGGCGACGGCTTGCTGCAACGCGAGTTCGAGGAGCTCAAGCAGCGCCTGTACCGGGAAGGGCTGTTCAGCGAGGAACATAAAAAGCCGATACCTGCGATGGCCAGGACCGTCGGCGTGATCACCTCACCCACGGGCGCGGCGATCCGCGACATCCTGAGCATACTCAGGCGGAGATTCCCGGCGACGGTGATTATTGTTTATCCGGCGACCGTGCAGGGTGAAGGGGCCGCCGATCAGCTCATCGCTGCGATCACGACGGCCGGACAGAGAAAGGAATGCGAGGTACTCATCCTGGCGCGCGGCGGCGGATCGCTGGAAGATCTCTGGCCCTTCAACAATGAACAACTGGCGCATGCGATCTTCCACTGCCCCATCCCGACAGTCACCGGCGTCGGCCACGAAATCGACTTCACCATCGCCGACTTTGTCGCCGATCGCCGTGCCCCCACGCCGTCTGCTGCGGCGGAGATGGTCAGCCCGGACCAGGTGCAGATCAGGGCGGCCCTTGCACAACAGGTCAGGAAATTATCGCGCCTCATCCGGAACCGGCTCAATGAACTCCGGCAGCGGGTGTCCCAGTGTTCAAAACGCCTCCAGGATCCCGTCCGGACGATACAGACCATCAATCAACGGCTTGATAACCTGAACATGCGCCTGGTACACCTGATGCGGACACGCCTCGGAGAAGCAGACGGCCAGGTTACCGGGCTGGCCACCCGCCTCGGCCGCAAAAATCCTGCCTACCAGCTCCGCGTGTACAGTGAACGCTGCGAGCATACGCAGCAGCGGTTGCAGCTTGCCATTCGCCAGGCGATCAGGCAGTGCCACGGCAGTCTCCTGACGCTCGGCCGGGCGCTCGAGACGGTAAGCCCGCAGGCCACCCTCGACCGGGGTTATGCCATTGTCAGCAAATCGGCCACGGGGGAAATCATCCGCGATGCCGGGCATTTGACGACGGGCGAGGATATCAACGCGCGCTTTGCCCGCGGACAAGCCGAATGCCGGGTCAACAAAATCACCGATCGCGATTGAAGTTTACCGGCCCCTATAAGCCGGATCATATGCCTGGCGCGATCCGGGAATGATGGAACATCCGGTGTATTGATTGAAGAAATTTACGCAATGCGCGCGCCAATCTGGACGCCGCTTGCCTGCAGATCCGCGTGATAGGATGAGCGCACCATCGGGCCGCTGGCGACGTTTCTGAAGCCGAGATCGCGGGCGTACACGGCCAGCCGGCTGAATTCATCGGGATGCACGTAGCGTTCAACCGGCAGATGGTGGCGGCTCGGCTGCAGGTATTGGCCGAGCGTCAGCAGGTCGCAGCCATGGGCGCGCAGATCGCCGAGGACCTCTTTTATTTCGTCCGGTGTTTCGCCCAGGCCGAGCATCAGGCCGGACTTGGTCGGGATTTCCGGATGCAGTTGCTTGAAACGCGCGAGGAGATTGAGCGATCCCGCATAGACCGCGCCGGGGCGCACGCGGCGATAGAGCCGGGGGACGGTTTCCAGGTTATGGTTGAAAACGTCCGGCGGCGATGACCGTAAAATGTCCAGGGCGACGTCTTCGCGCCGGCGGAAATCCGGCGTGAGGATCTCTATCGTGATGCCGGGGGCCTGCTCGCGCACGGCGCGGATACAGGCGGCAAAATGCCCGGCCCCGCCGTCTTTCAGATCGTCGCGATCCACCGAAGTGATCACCACGTAGCTCAGATGCATCCGCCTGACGGCGCGGGCGAGGTTCCCGGGTTCGTTTTCATCCAGTGGCTTCGGCCGGCCGTGGGCGACGTCGCAGAACGGGCAGCGGCGGGTGCAGAGATCGCCCATGATCATGAAGGTCGCCGTGCCCCGGGCAAAACACTCGCCGAGATTGGGGCAGGCGGCCTCCTCGCACACCGTGTGCAGTTGATGTTCCCTCAGCAGTGCCTTCAGCCGGATGACGGCAGGATCGACCGGAGCGCGGGCGCGAATCCAGGGGGGCTTGCGCGGCAATGGGATGCCAGCCGTAACGGCCCGCACGGGAATACGCGTGATCTTCAGCTTGCCGCGCTGATCGGGGGACGGTTTGTCTCGTGGTTCGTTTTGCATTCGTTCGCCCTGTCAGAAAGGAAAAATGGATTAAGTGATAACTCGCCGCGATAACCGAGGTTCTCCAGGAGATGCGGCAGCAGGCAGGCAAACGCCGTGTCGATGTCCATCCTGCAACCCAGATCATGCAACTGGGTCACCTGCAGCCCGGGATCACCGCAGGGATGGATGCGCGCAAACGGCGCAAGGTCCATGTCAACGTTCAGCGCAAGACCGTGATAGCTGCAGCCGCGCCTGACCCGGATACCGAGGGCGGCGATCTTTTTCCCCGCCACGTAAACACCCGGCGCGCCGGGCCGGCGTTCCGCAAGAATGCCGAGGCACCGGCACATGTCTATAATCGCCTGTTCCAGATCGAAAACGTATTGCTTCACCTTGATGGCCCGGCGCCCGAGATCGAACAGCGGATACACCACAAGCTGGCCGGGGCCGTGATAGGTCACCTGCCCGCCCCGATCGGTCCGGGTGACGGGAATGGCACCGGGGTCGAGCACGTGCTCTTCCCGGCCGGCAAGCCCGAGGGTAAATACCGGCGGATGTTCGAGGTACCAGAGCTCATCCGGGGTGGTGGCGTCGCGCCGGCGCGTAAAACCATCCATGAGGGCATATGCGCTGGCATAGGGACAGAGCCCGAGACGCCTGATAGGCATGGTGACGGCCATGGACTAGAGAGCGATCAGCACGCGCTCATTTGCCGTCAATTCCCGGTAAATATCATCAAGCTGGCGCCTGCTTTTCGCATCAATGGTGACGGTAATGGACACGTACCGGCCATCACGACTGTAGCGGGTCCTGATGAAACTGTCCGCGATTTCGGGCGAATGCTTGCGGATGATCCCAACCACGAGGACGTCAAAATTTTCCTCCGCCCTGCCCATGGCCTTGATGGGAAAGCGGCAGGGAAACTTCATCAGCGTGTCCGGGTTCCCGGCCATTATGTACCAAGAGGTTGTCCTGTCATCCCTGCCTGTCCTGCCCTGGCGGGAATGGCAGGCGTAAAAGCACTGAAATCAGGCCAAACATTATATATACTGTTGATCCTGCACATGTAACGGTTTTTTGACCAATATCCAACCATTGCGGATAGGGGGAGACAATGAGCACCGATGAGACTTCAAAAAATAAAGATGAGCTGTTAACAAAAATCAAAGAGAATGCAAAAGATCCCGACACGTGGATACCCGTCCTGTTTCTTATCGTTTTCGGTATCGTAATCCTGTTCCCGGTATTGTTCTGGATTGTACTCGTGCTCTTTTTCGCCCAGTTTCTTCTCAAGCTCGTGACCGGGGAGACCAACAGGCAACTGGCACAAGTCAACAGCGGCCTGTCAGAATATATTTATCAGGTCCTGCTCTATATCACCTACTCGTCCAAACAGCGGCCATTTCCTCTGGGTTCCTGGCCCGGCGCCGGTGGAGGGGGTGTAGAGAAATCCCCCAATTACACCGGAGACTAGAAGCTCCAGTCTGGCGGCGGCCTTCACGCGCTTTGCCCCCCTCGGCCCATGCCGGGATACATCCTGGGGGTAGCCAGGCACGGCGAGTGTGCTGCCCCGTGACCATCTTTCAATAATCGTGCTGCCGGGTAAACCCCCGGAAGACACGCCCTGAAGTCATCCCTGTAAGCTCAAGTGCCGCTCACCCTGCGGCACACGGTCTTCGGAGGGCTACCCGGCAGACCGGAATTTCGAATGTTATTTATGGGACACCACACTAATAGTGTTGAAAATGGTGTACTGCACCAAAAGCGTATAAACCTGTTTATATTTATGCCTAAAAACTATAAAAATGTAGGTATTAATTACTTTTACTTCTAGATGGTGTCGGCTACATTTGCGCCCCTTGATTTAATCCTGCCCACAGCTTGCACCAATTACTGTACTAGCGGCGAGGTAACCCTGTTTGGCATCGATCCCTGAAACACTGGATTTCCCACAACTTGCGCTGGGGATCCCCGGATTTTCTTACTTCGATCTCTACCGGCCGGAACGGCTGGCCCGCCTGCTCGAAGTTTTTGACGCCACACTAAAACAGGCCGACCCGGCGTTGTACGACGACTACCAGGCCTACCGCGCGTGCCAGGGGACAGGCATGACGCCCCGAGCCATCTCCGACCTGCTGGTACGCCTGGCACCCCACGTTGGCCGGTTCATCGCCCGGCTGTTCCGTATAGAACAGGAACATGCCGCCCAGCAGGTGGCCATCCAGGAAGAGGTCAACACTGTCTTCGCGTTCAAAAATGAAATCGTCGCCAGGCTGGCACAGCGCTTCAAGGATGAAGATCCTTCCGGATGGGACATCGCGGCCATCAAGACTCAACTGGAACACCTCAAACGCGTGGCTTTCCCCGAAGCCCACAAGGACACGGACCTGGAACGCGGGATCTGCACCATCGGCGCCACGCTGGCCAGGCTCGACGCCCATTACCGCCATCCCCCCCACCATGAGGCGGGTGATGCCAGCCAGGCGGATCGGATCGTCAATTCATTGCGGCAGCGCCTGGCGGCGGATCCCGAGACCCGTACCCTGTTCAGCACCTCCCTGGCACTCGCTGAAGCAGGCGATTTTGTCAATTCCCTGCTGGACGTGGTGCAACGCTGGGCCTGCGCCGCACAGCACGATGAGGAACTGGGCAGGACGATCTCAGGCTGGACGAGCTTCAAGGCGCCCCGAAAGACGGATTTCCAGCACCTGGTTCCCCACGAAACCCGCCGGCATGAAACGCTGGCGACCTGGGCAGGCCCACGCGCCGAATTGAGACGGCGCGACGGTTTCACCCTGACCGATCGCCGATTTAACCGGCGCCAGGTGCTGTATGAAGTCAATCACTGCATTTACTGCCACGAGCGGGACGCGGATTCCTGCTCCAAGGGGATGCGCAACAGGCGCGGGAATGATTTCAGGACCAACCCGCTGGGCGTAGCCCTCACCGGCTGCCCGCTCGGCGAAAAGATCTCGGAAATGCACGTCCTCAAGCGCCAGGGTGACAATATCGGGGCGCTTGCGCTGGTCATGATCGATAATCCCATGTGCCCGGGGACGGGTCACCGGATCTGCAACGACTGCATGAAGGCCTGCATCTACCAGAAAACGGAGCCGGTCAACATCCCGCAGATTGAAACCAATGTTCTGACGGACGTCCTGTTCCTGCCGTACGGCTTCGAGATCTATGCCCTGCTGACGCGCTGGAATCCCCTGAACATCCGGCGCCCGCACGCCCTGCCCTACAACGGCAAAAATGTGCTGATCGTCGGCATGGGGCCGGCGGGTTATACGCTGGCCCATTACCTGACCAACGAAGGGTTCGGCATCACTGGCATCGATGCGCTGAAAATCGAACCCCTGCCTCCGGAACTGGTCGGCAGCGATGCCACGCCGCCCAGGCCCGTCAGGGATTTCCGGGAGTTGTACGAGGACCTGGACAAACGCCTGCTGGCGGGGTTCGGCGGGGTGGCCGAATACGGCATCACCGTGCGCTGGGACAAGAATTTCCTCAAGGTCATTTATCTCGCACTGGCCCGACGGCGCAATTTCCAGGTATATGGCGGCGTCAGGTTCGGTGGCACCATCACCATCGAGGAGGCCTGGGACACCGGTTTTGATCACATCGCCATTGCCAGCGGGGCCGGCAAACCGACGATTATCGGGCTCAAAAACAACCTGATCCGGGGCATACGCAAGGCCTCGGATTTTCTCATGGCGCTGCAGCTTACCGGCGCCGCCAAGGAATCTTCCCTGGCGAATCTCCAGGTCCGCCTGCCGGCGGGGGTCATCGGTGGCGGCCTGACCGCCATCGATACGACCACTGAAGTAACC
>CAZXGW010000003.1:14779-19566 GCA_964640355.1 uncultured Enterobacteriaceae bacterium | reverse complement strand
GGCGGGGGTCATCGGTGGCGGCCTGACCGCCATCGATACGACCACTGAAGTAACCGCCTACTACCCGGTGCAGGTGGAGAAGATCCTGCACCGCTACGAAAAACTGGTGGCCGCCAAAGGCGAGTCCTCGGTGCGCGCGGGCTACAACGCGGAAGAACTCGCCGTCCTGGATGAATTCCTTGAACACGGCCGGGCCGTGCGGGAGGAGCGCCGGCGGGCCGAGGCGGCGGAAGAGCGGCCGGATTTCGGGCCCCTGATCGAGGCCTGGGGCGGCGTGACGATGTTCTACCGCAAGGGGATCAAGGATTCCCCGGCCTACCGGCAGAACCACGAGGAAATTCATGCGGCCTTGCAGGAAGGCATACGGCTGGCCGAGGGGATGAATCCGGTGGAGGCCATTCCCGACGAGTACGGCGCCCTCAAGGCCGTCAGGTTCGACAGGCTGGTACAAAAGGAAGGGAAATGGGTGAGCCGTGGCGAGGAGGCTATTATTCCCCTCAAGAGCCTCTTTATCGCCGCCGGCACCTCCCCCAATACCATCTACGAACAGGAACACCCGTACAGTTTCCGGATGGACGAGCGGTTCTTCCAGCGTTACGAGCCCCACGGGGACGGCGCAGATACCCCCGACCTCATCCCGGTGAATGATGTTGCCCTGCCCAAGATCGGACACCCGGCCCCCCTGACGTCCTATCACAAGCATGGCAAGTTCATTTCCTTTTATGGCGACAACCATCCCGTCTACGCGGGCAGCGTGGTCAAGGCCATGGCCAGCGCCCGTGACGGCTTTCCCTACGTGGTGAGACTCTTTGCCGCGGAGCTTAAGTCCCTCGATCCCGCGCAGCAGGAGGCGCGCGACCGGCAGCTCCGGCGGTTCTACGCGCACCTGGATGACGAGTTGACCTCTGCCGTCGTAGCCGTCAACCGCCTCACGCCGACGATCGTCGAAGTGATCGCCCGGGCCCCCAGGCAGGCCCGCAAGTTTCATCCGGGGCAGTTCTACCGGGTGCAGAACCTCGAGTGCCGGGCCCCCGCCGTCGGTGACACCGTGCTGGCCGCAGAGGGCCTCGCCCTGACCGGCGCCTGGGTGGATAAGGAGCGGGGACTCATTTCGCTCATCGCCCTGGAAATGGGCAGTTCCTCCAAGCTCTGCGCCCTGTGGAAACCGGGTGACCCGCTGGTCGTGATGGGCGTTACCGGCACGCCCACGGAGATCTGCGAGCACAAGACCGTGATGCTGGTCGGCGGCGGTCTCGGGAATGCCGTGCAGTTCTCCATAGGCAAGGCATTGCGGGCCGCCGGCAACAGGGTAATTTACTTTTCCGGCTACCGGCGCCCCGGCGACATCTTCAAGGTCAGGGATATCGAGGCCGCGTCGGATGTCATCGTCTGGGCCGTGGACGAGGCGCCGGACGGGCGGCCCATCGCCCCGACCCGGCCCCAGGACAAGACCTGCACCGGCAACATCATCGAGGCGATGGAAGCCTATGCGAAGGGTGACCTGGGAGAGACCCCCATCAAACTTACCGATGTCGATCACATCATCGTGATCGGCTCCGACCGCATGATGGCGGCGGTCAAGGAGGCGCGGTATGGCCGCCTCAAGCCCTACCTTCGGACCGGCCATACGGCAATCGCCTCGATCAATTCGCCCATGCAGTGCATGATGAAAGGCGTCTGCGCCCAGTGCCTGTGCAAGCACGTCGATCCCCATACCGGCGAGGAATATTTCGTCTATTCCTGCTATAACCAGGACCAGGAGCTGGATCGCGTGGACTTTGCCAACCTGAATGCCCGCCTGCGGCAGAATTCCGTCCAGGAAAAGCTCTCCAGCCTGTGGCTGGATTACCTGCTCGAAACCCGCCGGTAAGGAAACCGTATTCCCGGCGACCGTTCAGGGCACCGGTCACAAACCTGCCCGGCTGGGCCGCCTTCACCGCTCGACCGGCGTCCCTGCAGGCGGTGTGCGGCGGCCGGTATTCACAACCCCGGCCGAATAATGGAGAATCGGATTGCGCCGTATTTCCGCGAATGCTCTATAATCGTTGAAAGGATACAAAAAGACACCGGTCGACATGACTGCGGCATCACTACAGCTCCAGCTTCTTCGCAAGATACCGATATTCGCTTCACTGCCCGATTTCCAGCTGAAGCAGATCCTGAACGCCCCGGAAAACGGCATCGAGGAATACGCCCCGAAACAGCTCATCGTCCGGGAATCCGAGATCGGGGAATGCATGTACATCATCCTGGAAGGCTCTGTTGAAGTGATGATCCGGGCAATGGCCGGTGGACGCGACATCACCATCGCCACCCTGCGCGCCGGCGACTTTTTCGGGGAGCGATCCCTGATGCCGGGGAGCAGCGGGAGGCGCAACGCCAGCGTCCGGGCGGCGCATCCCGCCAAGGTCTTCAGGATAGACAAGAAATACGTCCTGCTCGGCGTCAAGAAAGAGGTTATCGCCGAGCAAGACATTTCGGAAGACGTGACGGAAATCGGCGCCCGGTTTGAACCGGACGAAGTCCGGGACACCATCCGGAAACTCCGCCTGTTCAAGAGCCTGAATCACGATGAACTGAAAACAATCAGGGACTGGACGGAAGTGGTGACCGTCGGGCCCGGGGATTTCATTCTCAAGGAATCACAGACAGGCGAACACATGTATGTCATCCTCGACGGTACCGTTGAAATATTCACCCTTGACAAGGATGGCAAGATTTTCATTCTCGCCACGCTCAAAAACGGCGATTATTTCGGCGAACAGGCGCTGATGCCCGACAGCAAGGGGAAACGCAACGCCTTTGCCAGAACGGACATGGCGTCGCGCCTCATCAAGATCCCGAAGGAATACTTCAGGCTGGTACTGAACCGGGACAGCAGGCTGGCGGAGGAACTGAAAAAAACCCATGAAAAACAAAAGCAGAAACTGAAGGATATAAGATAAGGTTGGGAAAATCCGCAGGGCCCCTGCAGCAACCGGCAGCACCTCTTCCTCCATCAACACCGTTACCGGTCCAGGCTCATCCCCCGCCTGGCGCGGCAGAGGCCGGCATGAACGCGGCATTTTTGATGAAAGCACTTGAAATAAAAAACCTGAAAAAGACCTATGCCAACGGCATGGAGGCGCTGAAGGGCATAGACCTCGGGGTGTCCGAGGGGGATTTCTTTGCCCTCCTGGGCCCCAACGGCGCCGGCAAATCCACGACGATCGGCATCATAACGTCCCTGGTAAAGAAGACGGGAGGAAAGGTGTACGTCTACGGTCACGACATCGATACCGATATCGTCGCGGCCAAATCCCTGATCGGCATCGTGCCCCAGGAAATCAACTTTTCCCAGTTCGAGAGTTGTCTCGACATCGTCGTCAACCAGGGCGGTTTTTACGGCATACCCAGGAAACGCGCGCTGGCCCGCGCCGAGATTTACCTGCGCAAACTCGGCCTGTGGGAGAAGCGATCCGACAGCTCGAGGACCCTGTCCGGCGGCCTGAAACGGCGGCTGATGATCGCGCGCGCACTCGTCCACGATCCGAAACTGCTGATCCTGGACGAGCCGACGGCCGGCGTCGACGTCGAACTCCGGCGTTCCCTGTGGCAGTTTCTGCGGGAAATCAACAACCAGGGCAAAACCATCGTCCTGACCACCCATTATCTCGAGGAGGCCGAGAGCCTGTGCAAGAACATCGCCATCATCGACCACGGCTGCATAATCGAAAATACCTCAATGAAATCACTGCTGGGAAAGCTGAACACCGAGACATTCGTGTTCGACCTGGCTTCGCCCCTGGACAGAAATCCCCTGCTGCCCGATTTCGCGATCAGCGTTCCTGATGCATTGACGCTCGAGGTGGAAATAAGGAACGGCCAGAGTCTGAACCAGCTTTTCAGCGCCTTTTCCAAGGAAGGCATCGCCGTCAAGAGCATGCGGAATAAATCAAACCGTCTCGAGGAGCTGTTTATCAGGCTCCTTGATGACAAGACAACAACCGACGGCTAACAGGTAAACTCCGATGTACAACAGGGTATTTCTGACCGCCTACCTCACCATCGTCACCAAGGAGGTCAGCCGCTTCCTGCGCATCTGGATACAGACGATCCTGCCGCCGGCCGTGAGCATGGCCCTTTATTTCGTGATTTTCGGTAACCTGATTGGACCCCGCATCGGCGAGATGGGCGGCTATACCTACGTTGAATTCATTGCGCCGGGCATCATCATGATGGCCATTATCAACAACAGCTATGCGAACGTGGTTTCTTCCTTCTTCAGCGCGAAATTCCAGCGGCATATCGAGGAAATGCTGGTCGCCCCCATTCCGAATTTCGTTATCCTCGCCGGCTACATTACGGGGGGGATTGTGCGGGGCATCATCGTCGGCATCGTGGTAACCGTCGTCGCCCTCTTTTTTACAAGGCTTTCCGTCAGCAATTACCTGATTGTTTTCGCGATCGTATTGATGACGTCCATTCTTTTTTCGCTGGGCGGATTCATCAACGGGATCTACGCCAGGAAATTCGACGATATTTCCATCGTGCCCACTTTCATCCTCACGCCGCTCATCTATCTCGGCGGCGTTTTCTATTCCATCGAACTCCTGCCGGCCTTCTGGCAGACCGTGTCAAGGGCCAACCCCATTCTTTACATGGTGAACGCCTTCCGTTACGGTCTGCTCGGCGTCTCGGACATTGACATCGCGTCCGCCTTTGTCATCATTGCCGGCTTCATCATCCTCCTGTTCATCATGAGTCTTTACCTGCTCAATACCGGCAAGGGCATAAAGACCTGAATA
>CAZXGW010000003.1:0-14679 GCA_964640355.1 uncultured Enterobacteriaceae bacterium | reverse complement strand
TTTCGATCACGGCCCGGGTGAACTCCCGCATGCCCAGCCGGCCGCCGATGTCGGCGGTACACTGCCCCTCCGCGATGCATGCCAGGATGGCAAGACGCAGCTCATGCCCGAGGTCATACCGATCAATATGATCAAGCAACATGCCAAAGGCCAGCAGGATGGCCGTCGGGTTGCACTTGTTCTGCCCGGCGATATCGGGAGCGGTGCCCCCGGCCGGATCGAACATGGCGATATCGATCCTGTCGTCGTCCGTAAAACTGTAATTGCCGCTCGCACCGGTGCCGATGCTGCCGATCAAGCCGCTTGCCATGTCCGACAGGAAGTCGCCGTATTCATTCAGCACCAGGACAACCTCGTAATCCTCGGGATGCAGGATGATCTTCGCCAGCAGGGCATCGAACAGTTCCACATTGTGCGGTATGTCCGGGTAATTCCCGTGCACTTCGCTGGCGACGGTCTGGAACAGTCCGTCCGTCGCGCGCTGGATCGTGTGTTTCGAGGAGGAAGTCACTTTCAGCCCCTTTTTCCGGGCGAATTCAAAGGCAAAACGTGCGGCCTGCCTGCAGGGATCGCGCTCGACGATGCGTATGGATATGGCGGCGTCCCTGCCGATCATCCTTCCGGGGTCATCGTAAGTTCCGCCCGTGGCGATCCTCACGATATACAGAAACACCTCCTCCGTGAAATGGGTCTTGATGCCCTTGATCGATATCACGGGCCTCAGGATGACGCTGAAATTGCACATGCGGCGTATGATGGCGTTCGGACTGGAGGTTCTGGTAATGGTGGGATATTTCAGCGCAAGCCTGGTTTCGCGCATCGACTCCACTACCCTCTCGAACAATCCGCGATCCTCGCGCTCGCGGTTTTCAAGCGAGAGATCGTGGGGAATAAAATTGAAGTCCAGGGGCAATATGTCCGCCACCGCGTGAACGGATTCGCGCAGCTCGGGCCCAATCCCGTCCCCGAGCAGTTCAGTAATGTTAATCTTTTCCATTTCTGTGATACCCCTGTGGTAAAAAAACGATCAACCGGCCTTCATACCTCTTCGCCGCGGTATATACAGCCCGAGGTACAGGTCTCGCCCACCACCACTGAAGACAACAGGGGCAAGCCGGGCTTGATACGCTTCCAGATCCAGCGCGCGAGATTTTCACTGGTCGGGTTTTCGAGTCCCTCGATTTCATTCAGGTAGCGGTGATCGAGCTGTTCAAAAACAGGCTGTATGGCTTCCCCGATATCGGCGAAGTCCATCACCCACCCAAGATGCTCATCCACCTGGCCGCTGACGTGCACCTCGATGCGAAAGGAATGGCCGTGCATGCGCCTGCATTTATGGCCGTCAGGCAGGTTGGGCAGTATATGAGCCGCTTCAACGGTGAAAATCCTGTAAAGTTCCATGCTTGAAGTTTACGGTTACCGGGATTGGCCGGCTACTGGTCAGCGCCGATGACGCTTGCCTTGTAACCCTGGTAAATTTCCACAGACTTCTTCCAGATCCTCCCCGGCCTGCCGTCGCCCACGGGCTGATCATCAAGCCTGATTACCGGCACGATCTCCCAGGTGGTACTGGTGATCCAGATCTCGTCGGCGCGGAACAGATCCTCCCTGGCAATCTTCTTCTGCAGGCAGGGGATCCCGGCCCTCGCCAGCAATTCAACGACAAGGTCGCGGGTGATGCCGGGCAATATACTGCCGTCTTCGGGCGGCGTACAGACAATACCGTCCCGCACCGTGAACACGTTACTCGCCGCGCCTTCGGTGACAAAGCCGTCTTTCAGCAGGATCGCTTCCATGGCCCCGGCCTCTGAGGCCAGATGCCTGAGCAGGATGCTCGGCAGAAGCGTAATCGCCTTGATATGGCACAGTTTCCAGCGTATGTCTTCATGGGTAATGGCGCGGATTCCGGCGGAATAATTCCGCTCAGGCAGCGGCCGGCTCATCGCGAATATCGTCGGCTCCCCGGCAATGTCAATGGCGTGATCGCGATCGGAAATCCCCCGCGTAACCTGCAGGTAAAGAGACTGGTCATCGGCGGGATTTTTCTCCACCAGCTGCATCAGGATTTCACGCCACTGATCAAAACCGAGGGGGTTTTCCATGTGTATGGCCGAGAGACTGTTTTCAAGCCGCTTCAAATGCTCCGCCAGCAGTAATATGCGCCGCCGGCAGACGAGCAGAACCTCGTAGACGCCGTCGCCGAACATGAATCCGCGGTCCAGCACCTGGATCCTGGCGTCCTCGAGGGGAAGGAAGCGCCCGTTAAGATAAACAAGGGGCATGCACAATCATTCAAACATCAGGCGGATGTCGTCCCTGAGACGGTTCATCAACCCGGCCTGCTCGATCGCGTTCATGGCGTACAGGGATTCCTGGAGGATCTCCCTGTCTGACAGCATCAGCTTGAGGCTGCCCTGTTTCTGTCCTTCCGCCACCGGCGCGATAATCCGTTGCGGCAGATCAAACAATACGTTCAGATTGTCGAAATGGCCCCGGGGGACGGTCACATACAGATCTTCCTTCAGGCCGAGGTCAATGCTCCCGGTTGTGCCTTTCCAGACTTTTGCCGTGGTTACAATCTCGTAGGCGCTGAAGATCTTTCTTGTCTCATAGAAACGGAACCCGTAATTCAACATCGCCTGGGTTGCCTCTGTCCTGGCGGCCTCCCCGTTCGCGCCCATGACAATCGTGATCAACCGCATGTCATCGCGTTTCGCGGACGCCGCGAGGCAGTAACCGGCGGCTTCGGTGTGACCGGTTTTGACCCCGTCAACCGTGCCGTCAATCCAGAGCAGCCGGTTCCTGTTCTGCTGCCTGATTCCATTATAGGTAAACTCCTTCAAGGAATGCAGGTGGTAAATATCCGGGAAATCCCTGATCAGCGCCGCGACGAGCAGGGCAATGTCGCGGGCGGTGGTATAATGCCGTTCATCCGGAAACCCGCTGCTGTTGACGAAATGGGTATTGGCCAGGCCGAGTCTTTCCGCATGCCGGTTCATCAGCTCTGCAAAGACGGTTTCGTCTCCCGAGACGTGTTCCGCCAGCGCCACGCTGGCGTCGTTCCCGGACTGGACGATGACCCCCATGATCAGATCGCGGACACTGACCTGCTTGTTGACCTCAATGAACATCCTGGAGCCCGTCATTTTCCAGGCCTTTTCGCTGACGGTAACCATGTCATCCATGCTGATGTTGTTTTGCGCCAGTTCACTGGCCACCACGTAGATCGTCATGATCTTGGTGAGGCTGGCGGGGTGTGTCTTCTGATCAATGTTCTCGGCGGCGATCAGGTGGCCGCTGTAAAAATCCATGACCAGGCTGGAGCTCGCGTTCACCCTGGGTGGTCCCGGGACAAGCACGGGCTCCGCCGCGGCGGCGTCCGCGAGGAAGATCAGGGCAAAAAGGCAAATCAGGTGTCTCAGTCTCATGGTATTCAGCAGGGACAGGGGTAAATCAGAAGATTGAAATGCCCAAAGCGATGTCAGTCGACCACAATCTGGTGATCATTGATGCCGAGGGCCGCGAGCCGGGCGACTATTCTATCCGCATTGTCAACATCGAGCAGCGGGCCTATGCGGACGCGATACAGCACCCTGTCCCCGGCCACGATCTGGCTTATCCTGACCAGCTGATCGCCGAGCACGCCGAGTTTTTCCTGCAGCCGTTCCGCGTTCACCAGCCGGGAAAAGGCACCGACCTGGATATAAAAACCTCCCGGGCCGCCGCCGGTCGAGACGGGCCTGGCGCGGGGCTTCCCGGCAGGGAAATCCCGCGGGTCAATGGCGCGCACTTCAACGAGGCCCGTACCATTGGCGACAATGCCGAGTTTGACCGCCGCCGTGTACGACAAATCGATAATCCGGTTGTCATGAAACGGCCCCCTGTCGTTGACCCTGACGATGACGTTCCGCCCGTTCTCGAGATTAATGACCTCCACATAGGTCGGCAGGGGCAGCGTCCTGTGCGCCGCCGTCATCGCGTACATGTCGTAGGTTTCTCCGCTTGACGTGCGTCTGCCATGAAATTTTTTTCCGTACCAGGATGCGATTCCATTTTCCCTGTAGCCGTTGCCGTCCTTCATCACATGGTAGCGCTTGCCGAATACGACGTAGGAATCCGGGTTGCCGTATTTGCTGCGCTGTTCGATGCGCGGAACCGCATCCGGCACGGACAGAACGTCAACAGGCTCCGCCGGGGCGCCGTCGCGTTCGATGACGGTGCCGCATGACACCAGGATCGCGACGATTGAAAAGGACAGCGCCGCCCTGAAAAGGATCCGCGGCAGCGGGAAACGGCCGTTACCCGGAGCTCGCGACCCTGCCCTCATATTCCCTCAGTATTTCCCCGGACAGCTGGAAGACCGCCATCGCGTACAGGGCGCTGTTGTTATAGCGCGTGATAACATAAAAATTTTCGAGCCCCAGCCAGACTTCATTGCCCTCCGCGGTTTCCAGGTCAAGAATTTTCAGTTTCGCGTCGGGGGGAAGCCTGGTGGACTGGCTGATGTCGTAATCTGCGAGCTCCGAAACCCTGATATGGGGGTTCAGATCCCCCGTCAGTGCCTCAAGGTACCGTTCCCCCCTGGTTTCCGCCCTGACGGCGACCGCCCCCCCCTGAATCCAGCCGTGCTTGCTGAAATAATTGGCAACGCTGCCGATGGCGTCTGCCGGATTATTCCATATATCGGCCTTTCCATCATTGTCGAAATCCACGGCGTAATGCCGGTAGCTGCTCGGTATGAACTGCGGGATGCCCATCGCCCCCGCATACGATCCTTTCAGTGACAATGGATCGATGCCCTGCTCGCGGGCGAGCAGCAGAAACTGTTCCAGCTCGCGGCGGAAGAAACCACTGCGCCGTGGATAATGGAATGCGAGCGTGGCCAGTGCATCCATGACCCTGTCTTTCCCCGTGGAAGCGCCGTACTGCGTCTCCACGCCAATGATCGCCACGATGATCTGTGGAGGTACACCGTAAATCCGCTCCGCCCTCCTGAGGGAGGCCTTGTGCCTCTCCCAGAATGCCATGCCCTCACGTATGCGTTCGGGTTTCAGAAAAATGGACCGGTACCGGTACCATGGCAATATCTCGGCAGGGCGCTCGATGGCCTCCAGCACCCGCGAAGACCGTTTTACCTGATCAAACAACGACCGCAATTCGGCGGGATCATAATGGTGGTTTGCCGACATGTCCTCGATGAACTGGTTGACGGCGTCCCTGTCCAGCGCTTCCGCGTAAACATCAGTCGCCATGGAATACGTCAGCAGGGTGGCGGCGATCAGCCCGGTCACAATGTGCATGCAGATTATTCCGAAAGCATCCGTCGATGCGTATTGATGGACATGAGCACCCCAAAAGCCGCCATGATGGTAACCAGCGACGTGCCGCCAATACTGATGAGAGGGAGGGGAACCCCGACAACGGGCAATTGCCCCGTCACCATCCCCATGTTGACGAAAATACAGGCAAAAAAAGTCAGTATCAATCCGGAGGCGAGAAGCTTGCCGTACAATTGCCGCACCGAAACCGCGATGGTGAGGCCGCGAAAAATTACGAACAGGTAAACCGCCATCAGCAGCAGGACGCCCATCAGGCCGAACTCCTCGCAAAACACGGCAAATATGAAATCGGTGGAACGCTCCGGCAGGAAATCCAGGTGCGACTGGGTGCCGTTCAGCCAACCCTTCCCGTACAGGCCGCCCGAGCCGATGGCTATTTTCGACTGGATGGTATGGTAACCCGCGCCCAGAGGGTCGAGCTCAGGATTCAGGAACGTCACGATCCTGCGCCTCTGGTAATCATGCAGGAAATGCCACAACACGGGGGCGCTTGCCATGATAATGGCTGTCATTGCACCCATCAGCCGCCAGCTGACTCCCGCCACAAACAGCACGAAAAACCCGGCTATCGCCACCAGCAGGGCCGTGCCGAGGTCCGGCTGCCTGGCAATCAGGACGACGGGGAGGATGATCATGAAGCAGGATACAAAAATCCGCCCCGTGGCGGGCGGCAGGGTCCTGCCGGCCAGCAGCCATGCCAGCCCCATGGGAAGGGCAAGTTTCATAAATTCAGACGGCTGGAACCGGAACAGTCCGAGATCAAGCCACCGCTGTGCCCCCTTGCCGGTGTATCCCGTCACCAGGACGGTAACCAGCAGCAACAGGCCGGCGAAGTAGATCCATAACGACCAGCGTTCGAGCTGTGCGGGAGGGACCTGGGCGATGGCGATCATTACGACCAGGGCTATAACCATGTGGATCGACTGTCGCAGAACGATTTGCAGGTTCTGGCCGCCCGCGCTGTATAAAACAACGAGGCCGATGCCGCAGAGCACTACCAGGCCGAACAGGAGGGAGACGTCAACATGCAGACGGCCGGCGATGGTTTTTTCTTCCATTTATCCCGCGTTCGTCCGGTTGTTGAGCAGATAATGATCGAACAGCCTTCTGGCTATGGGGGCAGCGGTTTTCGACCCGCTTCCGCCATTCTCGACGATAATTGCGACGGCGATCTTCGGCGTATCCGCCGGGGCGTAGGCTATGAACAGGGCGTGATCCTGCAGCTCTTCCGGCACGTCATCAGCCTTGTATTCTTCATCCTGGGCAATGCCGAAAAGCTGCGCGGTCCCGGTCTTGCCGGCAATCCTGTACGGGGTCCCCAGGCCACTGCGCCTGGCGGTTCCGCGATCCGAGTGAACGACATCGACCATGGCGCCCGTCACGATCTTCCAGTAGGCAGGCTCGTACAGCGCCATCCTGCGGAAATTGTTGTTCTCCAGGACCGTGACCTCTCCGGTTATGGGGTTCCGTGCTTCATGGGCTAGATGGGGTGAAACCACCTTTCCATGGTTCGCAAGCGAAGCGGTTGCGGTCACGAGTTGTATGGGCGTGACCAGGATGGAGCCCTGGCCGATCCCGGCGATCACCGTTTCTCCCGGAAACCAGGGCTGGTTGTATACCTTGCGCTTCCATTCGGACGACGGCACAAGACCGGGTAATTCCCCGCTGATGTCTATCCCGGTCTTGCGGCCAAAACCGAAATCGGACAACGCCTCATGGATGCGTTTAATGCCGAGTTCATGGGCAAGGGAATAATAATAGACATCGCAGGATTCCATGATGGCATGCGTCAGGTTCATGTAACCGTGACCGTGTTTTTTCCAGTCGCGGTAACGGTGTTCACCGCCTTTAAGCGAATACCAGCCGGGGCACCAGATCGTTTCGTCACTGCCTCTGACCCCGTAGGCGAGGGCGGCCACCCCGAGAAACGGCTTGATGGTCGATCCGGGCGGATACTTTCCCTGCAGGACCCGGTTGATGAGGGGCGTATCGCTGGACGCGAGCAGCGCACGGTATGTCCCGGCATCGATGCCGTTCACGAACGGGTTCGGGTCGTAGCCTGGAGAACTGACCAGGGCCAGGACCTCGCCGTTATTGGGATCGATGGCGATGATGGCGCCCCGTTTATCCTGCAGCGCCTCGACTGCGACTTTCTGCAGGGATACATCCAGCGTCAGGTGGATATTCTTGCCCGGTTCAGGCGGGGTCCGCTCAAGTACCCGTATAATCCTGCCCTGCGCATTGACCTCGACCTGCTGGTGCCCCACCCGGCCGTGCAATAGTTTTTCATAGGCGCGCTCCGCACCGAACTTGCCGACGTGGATCGTTCCCGCGTAATTTGACTTGTCCAGGCGTTCCATGTCATTTTCATCGATCCTGCCCACGTAACCGACGACGTGCGAAGTATCGGCCCTGAGCGGGTAACGCCGGTAGGGACGGGCGATGACCTCCACGCCGGGAAATAAATGCCTGTCCACGGCAAATCTCGCGACTTCGTATTCCGACAGGTTAAAACGCAGCGGTACGCTCTCAAAACGCCGCTTCTCGTTCAACAGTCTCCTGAAACGCGCGATATCCTCGTCCTGGACAGAAACTATTCGGGACAGCCTCCTGATCAGCTCATCCAGGTTGTCCGCCTGCTCGGGAATGATCTCAAGGCTGAAGGCGGGCTGGTTATCGGCGAGCAGAACCCCGTCCCGCGAGTAAATCAGACCCCGTATCGGGGGGATGGGCAGGATCTTGACCCTGTTGTTCTGTGACAGCGTGATGAAATGCTCGTGGTCGATGACCTGCAGATGCACGAGCCGCGCGATGACCAGCAACATCAGCAACAGGATCAGCAGGGTGGAGCAGATCACCCTGCGCCTGACAAGCCGGGATTCCTCTACGATGTCCTTGAAGAAAAAATCAATCGGCATGTCCAGCTTCAGGACACGTGATACCTACGGCGTATATCTCGAAGTATGATGAACAGCCATGGCCACAGAACCATGCTCGTCAGGGCGGGCATCCAGTAGGTCCACGATGTCGGGGGGGCACCCGTGATACCGCGTACCCACAACGACACCAGCTGGTAAAACAGCAGCAGCAGGCAGACCAGCAATGCCTGCTGGACGAGGGGGAACATCCTTATCCGCTGGTGGGATTTGACGATGAAATACGCGAGGATGGCCAGGCCAAGGGCGTTCTGCCCCAGCAGCGTCCCCTGCAGGACGTCCAGCAGAAGGCCAAGGGTCCACCCCACGCCGATACCGATGCGGTCCGGCAATGCCATGCACCAGTAAACGAGCACCATGGCCACCCAGGCCGGGCGCCAGGAGATCGCCCATTCCGGCAACGGCATGGCAGTGAGCATCAATGCCGCGATGAAACTGGCAATGATTATCCACCTGCCCTGATGCCTGTTCCCGATCATAGGTTGATTGCAAACTTGTCGTCGTCCCCGCGAGGCCCGGCATGATCATCAGGCCACACGAGCAGCACTTCCCGGCTCTGTTCAAGCCTGGCGCTGGGTACCACCGTGACCTTGGCGAACGGCTCGGCCGGGTCCAGAACGATCTCGGAGACGGTGCCTACCGGATAGCCGGCCGGGAAGCGGCTTCCCAGGCCCGAGGACACGATCAGGTCGCCCATGCGGATGTCGGAATTATTCGGCAGGTACTCCAGCTGCAGGCTCTGCTTCTGCCCCGTGCCGACGGCGATGGCCCGCAGGCCGTTGCGGTTAATCTGTACCGGCAGGGCATGAGTCGGATCGGTGATCAGCAACACCGTGCTGGTGAACGGGCCAACGTGCAGGATCTGCCCCATGATGCCGTCTGCGTCCACGATCGGCTGGCCGTCGTACACCCCCTCCCGAATGCCCTTGTTGATCACGATGATGTGGCGGAACGGCTGCAGGTCCACCGCGAGAAGCTCCGCAATGATCACCTTGTCATTCAGCCTGAACGATGATTCGAGCAGCTGCCTGAGGCGCTTGTTCTCCGCTTCGAGCACCTCGTACTTTTGCAGCCTTGAACTCAGCAGCAACTGCTGTTCGCGCAGGCGTTCATTGTCCGCGACCAGGGCATGGCGCGTGACGAGCGATTCGGTCGCCCAGGCGGTGATCTTCGCGGGAATGTTCACCGCGTACTGCACGGGATACACGATGAAGGAAAGCATGGAACGAACGGTCCCCAGATGGCCATGACGGTGGTCTACGGTCATCAGGATGACGGACGCCAATATAAACACGATGACCTTTACATTGGCGGAAGGCCCCTTGAGAAACAGTGTAGTTATAGTCTGCCCCCGTTAGACTTTCTTCTGACGATTAATTATTCAACAACCAGTATATCGGTGCCATATTCATCTATCATTTCAAGATAGCGGCCCCCTCCCCTGGCCACGCAGGTAAGGGGATCGTCTGCAACGATCACCGGCAATCCCGTCTCCTCCATTAACAAGCGATCCACATCACGAAGCAGTGCCCCGCCTCCTGTCAATACCAGTCCCTGTTCGGCCACGTCCGAACCGAGTTCGGGCGGTGTTTTTTCAAGGGCATTTTTTACGACCCCTACAATGCCTGCCAGCGGTTCCTGCAGGGCCTCCAGGATCTCGTTGCTGTTCAGGGTGAAGCTGCGGGGAATGCCCTCGGCGAGGTTTCTCCCCCGCACTTCTATTTCCCGCACCTCGTTGCCGGGATAGGCACAGCCGATTTCAAGCTTGACGCGTTCTGCTGTGGCATCGCCGATCAAGCTGCCATAATTACGCCTGACATAATTGATGATGGCTTCATCAAAACGGTCGCCGCCGATCCGCACGGAATCGGAATAAACAATGCCATTCAGCGAAATCACGGCGACTTCCGTAGTGCCACCGCCAATATCCAGTACCATCGATCCGCGCGCGTCGCTGACCGGCATGCCGGCACCTATGGCGGCCGCCATCGGTTCCTCGATCAGGTGCACGGTTCTCGCCCCGGCGCCCGACGCCGATTCGCGAATGGCGCGCCGTTCGACCTGCGTGGACCCGCAGGGAACGCATACGAGGACGCGCGGGCTCGGTTTGAACATGGTGGAGCCATGCACGCGCCGTATGAAATACTGGAGCATTTTTTCCGTAACCGTGAAGTCGGCGATTACGCCGTCTTTAAGAGGACGGATGGCCGTAATGTGCCCCGGCGTTCTGCCCAGCATGCGCTTGGCTTCCGTTCCGACGGCGCATATGGATTTGGCATTGATGCTGTCGCCGCCCTTGCGAATGGCGACCACCGAAGGTTCATTCAGTACTATCCCCTTACCGCGGACGTAAATAAGGGTGTTGGCTGTTCCCAGATCAATCGAAAGATCATTCGAGAACAGGCCGCGTATGGTGTTGAACATGAAAGATCAGAATTTCAGGTTGTCGTTATAAAATGGCCACCCGCCGCAGTGATTCAACATTACCGGCCGAGGCACCAGGGCAGACGTACAGTCGCGATGGAGATGAGAATCCGGTAAGACCCGCTCACGATATGAACTTTCACGGGTAATTTCAAGCTCCTGCAGGGATTTTAAAAACTAACACTATAACTTTACCAACAGCCATGGTTCAGGGCAAGCATAGAATATGATAAATTACTGACTTTTCAATAAATATTGGTCAATTCCCATGTCACTCGACCGGACCGACATCGAAAAAATTGCCCGGCTGGCGCGGCTGTCCATTACCGAGGACGATATCCCGAAGTATGTCCGCGATCTTTCCAATATCCTGGCGCTGGTCGCACAACTGGGCGAGGTCGATACGACGGGGGTTGAGCCCATGGCCCATCCCCTCGAGATCACGGCCCGGCTGAGACCGGACAGGGTCACGGAAACCAACCAGCGGGATCTTTACCAGAAAATCGCGCCCGCCACGGCCAGAGGCTATTATCTGGTGCCAAAGGTCATCGAATAACATGAACCCGGCCCCTGCGATGCAGGCAGTGGTTCAAGAAACGGGCGCGGGCCCGGTGGCCGCTTTTTAACCCTGGACCTTCGATTCCTGAGACGGCTGAACAACCCTGCCCATGCACCAGAAAACACTCGCCGAGCTCGCCCGGGCGCTGCATGCCGGGGAAATCAGCAGCGTGGAACTCACGCGCCTGTTCCTTGAACGGTGCGAGTCGAAAAATGCCCTGCTGAACTGCTTCATCACGTTGACGCCGGAGCACGCGCTCCGCCAGGCCATCAGCGCCGACGGGAGGATCCGGAACGGCACCGCGGGACCGCTGACAGGACTCCCCCTCGCCCACAAGGACATTTTCTGCACAAGGGATATCAGGACGTCCTGCGGATCGAAGATGCTTGACAGCTTCATTTCGCCTTACGATGCAACGGTGGTGGCGCGCCTGAATGACGCCGGCATGGTCACCCTTGGCAAAACCAACATGGATGAATTCGCCATGGGCTCTTCCAACGAGACCAGTTTCTACGGCAGTGCAAAAAACCCCTGGGATCGTGAACGTGTACCCGGCGGCTCATCCGGCGGTTCCGCGGCGGCCGTCGCCGCGGGGCTTGCGCCGGCGGCCACCGGGACCGACACGGGTGGGTCCATCAGGCAACCGGCGTCACTCTGCGGTATTACCGGCCTGAAACCGACCTACGGCCGGGTATCGCGATACGGCATGGTTGCGTTTGCGTCCAGTCTGGACCAGGGCGGACCGCTGGCGCGCACCGCCGAGGACGCGGCAATGCTCCTGAACGTTATGGCCGGCTTTGACGAACGCGACTCCACCTCGGTCGATGCGCCGGCGGAGGATTTCACCCGGGGGCTTGATGACAGCGTGGAGGGACTGAAGATCGGCCTGCCCGCTGAATTCTTTGGCGAGCGACTGGACGGCGGCGTCGGCGGGATAATCCTTGCGGCCGTGAAAGAACTGGAAAAACTCGGGGCACGCACCAGGGAGATAGCCTTGCCCAATTCAAGGCTCTCCATCCCGGTATATTACGTGGTGGCGCCGGCGGAATGTTCCTCCAATCTAGCCCGTTATGACGGCGTCCGCTATGGCTACCGGTGCAGCGACCCGAAAGACCTGGCCGATCTCTATTTCCGGTCGCGCGGCGAGGGCTTCGGGCGCGAGGTCAAACGGCGGATAATGACAGGCACCTACGTGCTTTCCGCCGGATATTACGATGCCTATTATCTCAAGGCCCAGCGGGTACGGCGTCTCATCCGCGACGAGTTCCGGAGCGCACTGGACGAGGTGGACGTGATCATCGGGCCCACCGCCCCCGGCCCCGCTTTCCGCCTGAAAGAACTGGTGGATGATCCGATCCGCATGTACCTCTCCGATATCTACACCGTTCCGGTAAATCTCGCCGGCCTTCCGGCCGTTTCCATACCCGCGGGATTTATTGGCGGGCTCCCGGTCGGCATGCAGATCACCGGCGATTACTTCGCCGAGTCGCGGCTCCTGAACGTCGCCCACCGTTTTCAGCAGGTCACCGACTGGCACCGCCAGGTGCCCCCGGAATTCACCTAGCCATGGATTGGGAAGCGGTTGTCGGCCTTGAGATCCATGCCCAGCTCGCGACCAGGAGCAAGATCTTTTCCGGCGCGGCCACGGCCTATGGCGCCGAAGCCAATGTGCAGGCCTGCGCGATCGACCTGGGGCTCCCCGGCGTACTGCCTGTCATCAACGTGGAAGCCATCCGCATGGCCATCGTGTTCGGCCTCGCCATCGAGGCGGAGATCCCGGAACGGTCGATTTTCGCACGCAAGAATTATTTCTATCCCGACCTGCCCAAGGGTTACCAGATAAGCCAGTATGAATTGCCCATCGTCAGCCACGGCAGGATCGGGATCACCCTTGAAAACGGCACGACCAGAACCATCGGCATCACCCGCGCCCACCTGGAGGAAGACGCGGGCAAATCCCTGCACGAAGGTTTCGGCAATTTCACCGGCATCGATCTCAACCGCGCCGGCACCCCGCTGATAGAGATCGTGTCCGAGCCGGACCTGCGATCGGCGCGCGAGGCGGCCCTTTACATGCGCAAGATCCACACCCTTGTCCGATATCTCGAAATCTGCGACGGCAACATGCAGGAAGGATCCTTCCGCTGCGACGCCAACGTCTCGGTAAGGCCCAGGGGGCGGAAGGAATTCGGGACCAGGACGGAAACGAAAAATCTGAACTCCTTCCGTTTTGTCGAACAGGCAATCAACTACGAAATCGGCCGGCAGATCGACGTCCTGGAATCGGGAGGTACGGTCGTCCAGGAAACGCGGCTTTTCGATCCCGATAAAAACGAAACGCGTCCCATGCGCACCAAGGAGGAAGCCAACGACTACCGGTATTTCCCCGATCCGGACCTGCTGCCCGTTAAGATCGACAGGGAGCTGATCGAGGCCGCACGGAAACAAATGCCCGAACTCCCGGACGCGAAGCGGGATCGGTTCTCCAGGGACTACGGGTTATCCGGCTACGACAGCGATTACCTGACCACCAGCCGAGAACTCGCCGACTATTTCGAACAGGCGGTCAGGGCCGCGGGGGGTGAGGCCAAGCTTTGCACCAACTGGATCATGGGTGAGCTCGGCGCCGCGCTGAACCGGGACAACATGGAGATCGCGGTCTGCCCCGTCACGGCCGGGATGCTCGGCGGATTGATCAGGCGCATCAGGGACAACACGATATCAGGCAGGATCGCCAAGGAAGTGTTCGAGGCCATGTGGAACGGCGAAGGCGATGCCGACACGATCATTGAAAAGAAAGGACTGAGGCTGCTGACTGACAGCGGCGAAATCGAAAGTATGGTGGATGACGTCCTCGCCGCGAATCCGGAACAGGTCAAACAGTACCGCGAAAGCCCCGAAGACAGGCGGGCAAAATTGATTGGCTATTTCGTCGGCCGGGTCATGAAACAATCCGGGGGAAGGGCCGATCCCCGGCAGGTCAACGACATGCTTCAGAGGAAACTGGAAAGCGGATAGCGGGAATAGGGCGCGGGTGAACCCGGAATCCGAACAAGAATACGGAGGTGAATATGAGCGATAAATTCGAACAGGGCAAACCGCTTGCAAAACTGCACCTTGGTGCGGCAGGGATCGAGGCCGCCGAAAAGGTATCGCCCGAACTTCTGAAATTCGTGGTCGAACACGGTTTTGCCGACATGTATACCGGCGGGGAATTCGATCAGAAATCGCGGAAGGTGGCCACCCTCGCGTCCCTCGTCACCTCGGGCAATCTCCCCCAGCTCGAATGGCACATTCGCGGGGCGCTGGAAAACGGGCTGATGAACAGGGAGGAAATCAAGGCACTGATAATCCAGATGACCATGTATATCGGCTACCCGGCCGCCTTCAGCGCGATGTCGGTTGCCGGGGGCGTGTTCGC
>CAZXGW010000002.1:5160-38847 GCA_964640355.1 uncultured Enterobacteriaceae bacterium | reverse complement strand
CTGCAACCGCTAAAATTGGCCGCCCGTCCACTTCGGTTCGGAGCCAACATGACCGTCACCCTGTACCACAACCCCAAATGCTCCAAATCCAGGCAGGCCCTGGAGTTGCTGCGATCGCGGGGCATTGAACCCGTGATCATCGAGTACCTGAAAACGCCGCCGGACGGGAAAGCACTGAAAAAGATTCTGCGCATGCTGCGCATGGAACCAAGGGAGCTGATGCGCCGGCAGGAATCGGCGTACAAGGAGGCGGGGCTGGATAACGAATCACTGGGCCGGGAGGAGCTTATACGGGCCATGCAGGAACACCCCATCCTGATAGAACGGCCGATTGCCATCGCCGGCGGCAAGGCCGTGGTGGGCCGGCCGCCCGAAAAAGTCCTCACTATCCTCTGAGACGATGCCCGAGATCCTCGTTCTGTATTACAGCCGCCACGGCAACGTGGCGCACATGGCCAGGCAAGTCTGCCATGGCGTGGAATCCGTCAGCGGCTGCACGGCGCGGCTGCGTACCGTCCCCCCGGTGTCTGCCGTCAGTGAAAGCAGCGCTGATACCATTCCCGACTCCGGCCCCCCTTATGCCTCCAATGAAGACCTGGCGCAGTGCGCCGGCCTGGCGCTGGGCAGCCCGACCCGTTTCGGCAATATGGCAGCGCCGCTCAAATATTTCCTGGATGGCACCGGAGATCTCTGGGTCTCCGGCACGCTCATCGGCAAACCGGCTGCCGTGTTCACTTCCACGGCAAGCCTGCATGGGGGACAGGAAAGCACGCTCCTGTCCATGATGCTGCCCCTGCTCCATCACGGCATGATAATCCTCGGCCTGCCGTATGATGTGCCGGAATTGATGACCACGACCGGCGGCGGGACCCCGTACGGACCTTCCCATACGGCCGGCCGGAACAACGACAGGGATTTGACTTCCGAAGAAAAACGGATGTGCCACGCGCTGGGGAAACGCCTGGCCGAAACGACGCTCGCCCTGGAACGGGGAAGAAATACGGCCCGCGGATGACTGTCAACCCCTGGTAGCCGCTACTTTTCCAGCAATTCCCTTACAAACGGCACGGTCAGCTTCCGCTGCTCCGCCAGGGTAGCCTCCTCCAGCGTACCCACCAGCCTGATAAGACTTGGCAAATCCCGCCTCACCCGCCTGACCAGGTAGGCCGCCACCTCCCTCGGCAGATCGAACGACCGGGCCGCAGCACGGCGCATCAACACGGCGATCTTGTCTTCGTCATTCAGCGGCTTGAGATGGAACACCAGGTCCCAGGCCATCCGCGACCTGAGGTCCTCCAGCTTGAAATCCAGCCTGCGGGGATTCGCCTTGCCGGCCATGAGCATGCCACAGGCCTTGTCGCGGAGCCGGTTGTACAAATGCAGCAGAGGCTGTTCCCAGGCCTCCAGGCCGGCAATCGCATCGATATCGTCAATGCAGACCAGCGACAGTGCATCCAGGTCCGCGATGAGCTGCGGATCGAATTCGGCATGCTGGGCAAGCGGGACATAGCCGACGGGACGACCCCACTCGCCGGCGTGCAAGCACGCCGCCTGCAACAGGTGGCTTTTGCCACTGCCCGGCGGGCCCCAGAGATACACGCTCGAATGCACCCTGCCGGCGGCCACGCGCATGACATAGTCGCGGGCGCCGGCGTTTTCACCGGGATAAAACAGGTCAAAACCGGGCCGTTCCCGAAATCCCAGGGCAAGCGGGATTTGCCCGCGCGGCGAGGGAGCCGATGTCATGGCGCCCGGAAACTGCCGGCCCGGCCGCGGCCATTTTGTATGCGGGAGGCCGTGACAGCACCGCTGCTGCCGCCGGTGGCACGCGAGGACGAATTGACTATCGGCATTTCGAGACTGTATTCAACGCTTTAGGCAATCGCAGCTCTCTGAAATTCGCACCAGTAGTGTCCCGCGACAACCTTGCTTTTATTGACCCGGCTACCGGTCAGTCCCACGGAAGACCGTGTGCCGCAGGGAACGCGGCACCCGAGCCTACAGGGATGACTTCACGGCGTGTCTTCCAGGGACTGACCGGTAGCCGGGGACTTCGGAAGCTATAATGAGACACCACACTAGGGCAGCAGTCGGTACGGGCTGCCGGTCCCGGCAACAGACTGCAGGGTATTGCCCAGTTCGATGGCCTGTGTTAACGCGTCTTCGCCCCCCGAGGCAGTCACCAGAAACGTGACGCTTTGGGGTTCCACGCGCGTGACATTCACCTCGAGGACCGAATTCAGCGAGGCCAGGTATTTCAGTACCTTCGAATACTGATCGTAGTCCGCGATGTCATTGACGACGATCTCAAGACCGGATGCCCCCGCGTAGTGGTGGGTCTGCACATAATGCTCCGCCAGCAGATCCGCCAGCCGGTCCACGCCTTCCTCCAGCACGGCGGCCGGGTCCGTTCCCTGCACTGCCCAGGTATGGGTTTCCGCCTTGATATAGGCTGACCAACGGCCTGTCCACTGCCCGGGGGACAGGAACTCTACACTCCCCGCGAGCACGGCATCCGAAGGATAACGGCGCGAGGCCTCGAGCACAGCCCCCGCGACTTCCCCGCGGATATCCGCCACGGCCACGCTTTGCGCATCCTGGCCGTCAAGCAGCGGATAGTTCAGGACGATACCCCGTTCATGGGCGCGGCTATCCAGAACGCCGGTATAACCCTTCTCATCTTCCAGGCCGACGAACCGCATGCCGCTGTCATCCTGCACCACCAGCCAGATCAGCGTGGAGGGCCTGACCGTGCCCCATACCGGAAGGTCATGCCGGCGCAATTCGCGCTCGAGGACGCCGGCGTTAAAGCGCACCCAGAGAAACAGCTGCCGATCCAGCGTCAACTGGTTGTCCCTGATCACGGCCTTGTTGTGGTATTTGTATTGCTGGACAAACTTTTCGGGCTCTTCAAGTAATGGGGCGGCGGCCGGCAAGGCCTGCACATGGCGATCGCCCGTCAACTTGATCAACACCTCGCGCAGGGCCGCGATCGTCCCTTTCCGGTAACTGGCGGGTGACTGATCGGCGACGGCCACTTCCGCTTCATACAAGCCGGAGACGACAACTGCATGCGCCATATCCGGCCGCAAAAGCATCGCGGCGATCAATGCCAGCACCACCCTGAACATGCACGGCACGCTAAGCAACCACAGACGACAAGTCAAGGATTGCGACCTAACCTGCACACCGATACCATGCGGGCGATGAAAAAAAGGCAAACCGGCGGGAGCCGTTATGAAGAGGCCGGCGTCAGCATCCACCGCGCCAACCAACTCGTGGAGCGCATCAGCGACGCCGCCAGAACCACCTACAGCAAGGGTGTCATCAGCGACATTGGCGGTTTCGGTGCGATGTTCGACCTCTCGGTGTTCTCTTACCGCGATCCGATACTGGTTTCAGGCACCGACGGCGTGGGAACGAAGATCAGGCTGGCCATCGACATGGGCGTCCATGACACGATCGGCATCGACCTGGTGGCCATGTGCGTGAACGACGTCCTGGTCCAGGGCGCATCGCCATTGTTCTTTCTCGATTATTTCGCCTGCTCCCACCTCGACGTTGACGTTGCAGCCAAAGTCATTGAAGGCATCGCGCGGGGATGCCGGCTCGCGGGATGCTCGCTGGTCGGCGGGGAAACGGCCGAGATGCCGGGCATGTACCCGCCCGGCGATTACGACCTGGCGGGATTCTGCGTCGGTGCCGTGGAGCGCGACCGGATCATTGACGGCCGCGCGGTGAGCGAAGGCGACGTGCTGATCGGCATTGCCTCGAGCGGGCCGCATTCCAACGGCTATTCCCTGATACGAAAGATCCTCAGGGAAACGAACACCGCCTATGACCAGGCGTTTGACGGCCGGACCATCGGCGAAGTGCTGCTTGCGCCGACCCTCATCTATGTACGGCCGGTACGGGAATTGATCAGCGCCGTCAACGTCAAGGCGCTTGCCCATATCACCGGCGGCGGCCTCCTGGAAAACATCCCGCGGGTGCTGCCGGATAAGGTGCAGGTCATTATCGAGAACGGGAGCTGGCAATGGCCGCCGGTGTTCCGCTGGCTGCAGGACCGGGGAAACATCGACACGCGCGAAATGTACCGGACATTCAACTGCGGCATCGGGATGGTCGCCTGCGTCGGCCCGGTGGACCAGGACGCGGCCCTTGATTGCCTCCGGAAGGCCGGCCAGGGTGCATGGCCAATAGGCTGCATCGCGGCCGACAGGAACAACACGAAAACCGTCAGGCTCGCGGGATTATAAGGTACCGCCGGGCCCGCCTTTGCCCGCCGCCGCCTGGACCGCTGCAAGAAATCCACGCAAGAGGTTCATCTCGTTCCGGTCGAGCCAGGCGCGGTTGAATAGTCGCCGCAACCGCCGCATCAGCCGGCGCGGTTTCTCCGGATCATGGAACCCGATATCCTGCAGGCACTGTTCAAGATGATCGTAAAACCGCTCCATCTCCGCCGCCGTCGCCGGCAGTGTTTTGCCGCGGCGGCCTGACTGCACCGGCACCGCATCGAGCGCGGCCCGCCTGATCTCATAGCACATGATCTGGACGGCCGCCGCCACGTTCAGCGAGCGGAAAGCGGGATCGGCGTGTATCTGCACGACGCTGTTGCACAGTTCCAGCTCGCGGTTGTCCAGGCCGGCGCTTTCCCGACCGAACACCAGCGCCACGGGGCCGGCATCCGCCGCCTTGAGCATTTGCACTGCGGCATCGCAGGGGTCCTGCACTGGCCACGGAATGCTTCTCGATCGGGCGCTGGTGGCGACCGTGAGGACACAATCGCCGATGGCCTCCACGAGCGAATTACACACCGTGGCGCCGGCCAGCACGTCATCCGCGCCGGCGGCAAGCGCGGTCACTTCCGCGGAGGGAAACAGTTTCGGCCTGACCAGGCACAAGCTCTTCAGGCCCATGGTCTTCATGGCGCGCGCCGCGGCGCCGATATTGCCGGGATGGGTAGTGCCGACCAGGACGATCCTTATCCTGTCCAGGTGCCCGGCTGACATCAGAACCGGCGGAGCCCCGTATCCGTCCTGCAAGCGGGGATGGCGGGCGCAGGAGTCGGGATCGGGACCGCGGCGCCGGGGGACAGACTGTCCTGACTGCATGCTGAATCCACTAAGGTAAATTAGCCAGGTTCCTTTACAATTATCGTCTCAGATTCAAGGAAAATCGTTCCCGATTCCACGAGCCGGTTATGCACCCGATGCTGAACATCGCCGTCCGCGCCGCACGCGTCGCGGGCCGAATCATTATACGGCAGATCGACGGTATCAATGATTTAAAAATCGGCACGAAAGGAAGGAACGATTTCGTTACCGAAGTCGACAGGCAGGCTGAAAACGCCATCATCGAGACCATACGCAGGACCTTCCCCGATCATGCGATCATGGCGGAAGAAAGCGGTACGCAGGGACACGGCGACTACCAGTGGATCATCGATCCGCTGGACGGAACGACAAATTACCTGCACGGATTTCCGCAGTTCGCTACGTCCATTGCGCTCCTGCACAGGGGAACGTTGAGCCAGGCGGTCGTCTACGATCCCCTGCGGCAGGAGTTGTTTACCGCCAGCCGCGGCCGCGGCGCGCATCTCGACGATCGCCGCATCCGCGTCAGCCGCCAGCGGCATCTCGAAGGCGCCCTGCTCGGCACGGGTTTCCCGTTCCGGCGCTATGAACATTTTGAAACCTACCTCGAGAGTTTCCGGATACTGAGTACAATGACCGCCGGGATAAGGCGCGCCGGCGCGGCGGCCCTGGACCTGGCTTACGTGGCCTGCGGCCGCCTTGACGGCTTCTGGGAATACGGGCTTTATCCCTGGGACATCGCGGCCGGGGCGTTGTTGATAGAGGAAGCCGGCGGCATGATAAGCAGCATGACAGACAACAGGGATTATCTGGACTCCGGAGATATCATCGCCGGAAACCCGGCGATACACAAAGAAATCACCAGAATTTTCAGGCAAATTGCCGGCGACCCACCGGCAGCCGCCGGGAGATCCTGAATTGCGCATCCTCGTTACCGGCGGCGCCGGCTTCATCGGTTCGAATCTCGTGAGGTTCCTGCTCCGGCAACCGGGTACGAGTATCCTGAATGTGGACAAACTCGTGTTCCCCGGCTGTTCCGGCACGATCAGGGAATTCGAGTCATCCCCGCGATCGAAGTACGCATTCTCAAGGACGGATCTTTGTGATTACGCCGGCCTGAAACGGATATTCAACGATTTCAGGCCGGAGGCCGTGATGCATCTTGCGGCGGAATCCCACGTCGACAGGTCCATTGATGAACCGGAATCCTTCATACAATCCAACATCATCGGGACCTATCACTTGCTGAAGATCGCGCTCGACTACTGGAAAAGGCTTGCCGGCGCTGAAAAAAACCGCTTCAGGTTCCACCACGTTTCAACCGATGAAGTGTACGGTGCGCTTGGACCGGAAGATCCGCCCTTCACCGAAACCAGCCCCTACGCTCCCAATTCACCCTATTCGGCGAGCAAGGCCTCGGCCGATCACCTGGTCAGGGCCTGGCACCATACTTATGGCCTGCCCGTTGTCATCAGCAACTGCTCCAACAATTACGGGCCTTACCAGTTTCCGGAAAAACTCATCCCGCTGGTGATCACCAGGGCGCTCCGGGGGGAATCGCTGCCGGTTTACGGGGACGGCCTGAACGTGAGGGACTGGCTCTACGTTGAAGACCACGTCTGCGCCCTGTTCCTGGTTCTGAAAAACGGCCGGACGGGGGAAAATTACAACGTTGGCGGCAACTGCGAAAAAACCAATAACGAAGTCGTCCACATGATATGCGACCTGCTGGACGAGCTGCTGCCGGATTCCGGATACAGGCCGCACAGCAGGCTGATTACCCACGTCGAAGACCGCCCCGGCCATGATCGGAGGTATGCCATGAACACCGGGAAAATCAGGGCGGAGCTTGGCTGGTCGCCCGAACACGATTTCCCGGCGGGCCTGCGAAAGACCGTGACCTGGTACCTGCAGAACCCCGGCTGGTGCGACGCCGTCACCTCGGGGACATACCGGGGCGAACGACTGGGACTGGGCTAGGCGATGAAAGGAATCATTCTTGCCGGCGGGCTGGGCACGCGCCTGTACCCGCTCACCAGGGCGACAAACAAGCATCTCCTCCCCGTCGGCCGCGAGCCCATGCTGTACCATCCCATCAGGCAGCTCACCGGCGCCGGCATAAAGGACATCCTCACCGTGACCAGCACCGACCACATGGGCGACATTGTCCAGTGCCTCGGCAGCGGCAGGGAATTCAACTGCAACCTGAGCTACAAGGTCCAGGAAACCGCCGGCGGCATCGCCCATGCCCTGTCGCTCGCCGAGGACTTCGCCGCCGGCGACAAAATCTGCGTGATCCTCGGCGACAATGTCTTTGAATACAGCATCGCGCCCTATGCCCGGGACTTTCTGGGGCAGGGATCGGGGGCCCGGGTACTGCTCAAGGAGGTCGGGGACCCCGAGCGGTTCGGCATTGCCGCGCTGGACGAACACCAGATACTCGAGATCGAGGAAAAACCGAACCATCCGAAATCGTCATTCGCCGTGGTTGGATTGTATTTCTACGACGAGCAGGTATTCGACATCATCAGGAGCATCACGCCGTCAGAACGCGGCGAACTCGAAATTACCGCCGTCAACAACAGGTATATCGAAATGAACCAGCTCCGCTACAGCATTTGCCGGGGGCGATGGACGGACGCCGGCACGTTTGAATCCCTCCTGGAGGCCAACAACATCCTCATGGAAAACCGGAACAGGATACTCCCCCACTGATGAACAACGACCGCAAGGCCGGGCGGGCGCGCGAAGATTTCCTGGTCTTCGGCGCGCCGGACATCCGGGAGGATGAAATCAACGAGGTCGTGGATTCCCTGCGATCCCGCTGGCTGGGCACGGGTCCCAAGGTCGCGCGATTCGAGTCCGATTTCGCCGCGTACAAGAACGTGGATGCCGCGTGCGTCGCCGCCGTCAGCTCGTGTACCGCCGCGCTGCATCTGTGCATGATCGCCGCGGGGATCGGGCCGGGGGACGAGGTCATCACCACGCCGCTCACCTTCTGCGCCAGCGTAAACGCCATCATCCACAGCGGCGCCACGCCGGTGCTGGCGGACATTGATCCCGGCACCATGAATATCGATCCGGAATTGATTGCGGCGGCCGTTACCCCGAGGACTCGGGCCATTCTCCCCGTGCACTTCGCCGGCAGGCCGTGCGACATGGACGCGATCATGGACATCGCCGGCAGGAACAGCCTGAAAGTGATCGAGGACTGCGCCCACGCCATCGAGACGGAATACCGGGGCGGGAAGGCCGGCACCCTCGGCGATTTCGGATGTTTCAGCTTCTACGTCACCAAGAACGTGGTCACCGGCGAAGGGGGGATGGTCGTCGCCCGCCACCGGGAGGATTCGGACAAAATCAGGGTCCTGGCGCTGCACGGGATGACAAAGGACGCCTGGAAGCGGTTCAGTGATTCGGGTTTCAGGCATTACCGGGTCATCGAATGCGGCTTCAAGTACAACATGATGGATCTCCAGGCCGCCATCGGCATACACCAGCTGCGCAGGGTGGAGCAAAACCTGGCCAGGCGCCGGGAGATCTGGGCATCCTATCAGAGCGCCTTTTCCGGGATTGACAACGTTGCAACACCCGCTGATCCCGAACCGGGTACGCGACATGCCTGCCACCTGTATACCCTGCGGGTCGATGTCGCGGGAAACGGCGGATATCGCGACGCCTTCGTCAGGAACATGACGGCGCGGAACATCGGCGTCGGCATCCATTACCTGAGCATCCCCGAGCATCCCTACTACCGGGATAAATACGGCTGGCGACCGGAGAATTATCCGAACGCCATGCGCATTGGACGGCAGACGGTCAGCCTGCCGCTTTCGTCCAGCCTGACTGATGGGGATGTGAAGGACGTCATTGAAGCTGTCATGAGCAGCCTCGGGGAATGAGTCGGTCCATAGCCTGATCCCGCGTTTGCAAACCGATACACGGACAGATTCACCGCATGCCGGCCGGGAAAGAACACGACGACCTTAGGGACCTGTGGGAGCAGCGCGCCAGGGAGAAAGAAGACCGCTGTGACAGCGTGCTCTTCCAGGGATTTCCCGCTCCCCTGAACGCGCACGTACACAACGTTCACTGGGGCATCATAACCAAACATCTGCTGCCGCTGCTCCCAACCAACGCCAGGGTGCTGGATCTGGGTTGCGGCTACGGCCGCATCGCCGCGCTGATTACCCGCACCAGGCCAGATATCGAAGTGTACGGCGTTGATTTTTCACTGACATATTGTTCGCTTTGCCACAAAAGCACCGGTGTACAGGTCGCCTGTGCGGACATGCTGGCCCTGCCTTTCAGAAACGGCGTATTTGACGCCGTGCTGGCCGTAACCTCGCTGATGTATGTACCGGTGGAAAAAAGGGAGGAAACGACGAAAAAAACCCTCCTGCTATTGAAACCGGAAGGCGTGGCGTTGTTCATCGACCCCGGAGAGGAATACCTGAACCTGGCAGCGTTGTTCAGGCCGTCCAGCAGGCGGGGGTCCACCGGCGGCCGGGGTTTCCGCCTGAATCAGTATCTTGGATTGGGAACAACAGCCGGATTCGTTATCCTGAACCATGGCGGCATGCCGTTATTTTCGCTCGCCGTCCCTTTTCTTTATCCGGCCAGCCGCTGCCCGCGCGTGATCAGCAGGCTGCTGTCCGCAATAGGCAGGATTGACGAACGGCTTTGCCGGTACAGCAGGTTTTCCATCCACCGCTGGATGCTGGTCAAGCGGCAGACGGTACCCGGCTGATCACCGGCAGCCTGCGGTTTCAGGTCCCGGTCAGCACCGGCATCCGGCGAACCCGGATCACGAGCGCCAGCATGGCCAGCAGGGCATCCAGCAGGGTATGCCATATCCTCGACAGTACGGCGACCAGGATAGCGTTCTCCATTCCCATCACGGGCGCCAGCGTCACCATGTAGACGCCTTCCGTGATACCCAGCCCCGCCGGTGCAAAAAAGGCGAGCACGCCAATCTGCATGGAGATAAAGAAAGACAACAGGATGCTCGCCGTGTACTCATGCACCCCGATAAAGGCGCTGATAAATAACACGAGGGCGCCGCCGCGCAGCACCTTCTGCATCACCAGCGCGGCAATGTGCGGCAGAACCCTCTCCGCTCTCGGCTTTATTCCGTACCTGTTGAGCAGTTTGCCCAGAAAAACAACCAGGGCGATCAGTGAAAACAGGATAACAACACCGGAGGCAAGAAACTCCACCGAGTACAGTAGCCCGTATCCGGCCAGGGAGCCGCCTAACAGCAGCAGGACTGTTGCCATGATCCCCAGCACCTGGAAATAAACCTGGTATACCATCGAATCGCCGGCGCTGATATTGGCGAGATTGCCGGCATGAAGGATGAAGCTACCGGCCACCCATATCTTGCCAGGAATATATTTCCCCATCGCCGGCAGGAACGTCAGGATGAAGGCCAGCCACCACCAATCGGGCCTCCCGAACCGGCGGAAATAATCGGCCAGGATCCACACTGAGGGCAGGCCGGCCAGAAGGCCCGCGGCAACGCCGGCCAGGGCAAGCGGTCCATTGAAACCGTCAATCCGGTCCCAGGCGGGCTGCGCATACCTGTATATCTGGATGAGTACGGCTGAGACCACAGCGATCCAGACAAGGGTCAGCAACTTTTCGACAAGCAGCTTTTTATTGCTCATAACGGAGTAATGCCATGACGGGTGCTATCTCCTTCCTGACGAGTGGAAGGTATTCGGGAAAGGGGAATTCACCGTTATTTTCTTCCGGTGACCTGTTGATCGCGGGCAGTTCATGGCCGAGAAACGGCCTGAATTTTTCAAAAGGAACATCGATGAAACCGGCAAGCCTTTCCAGTTCACGGGTGGGGTTGGAAACGAGATCTTCAAACCTCACCTCGGTAAACAGCGCGCGGTTTTTCTCCCTGAACGCCAGGATGCATTCATGGCATCGCCGCCATTGCCAGGTGCACAATTCAACAAGGTGGCGGCCGTCGAATTCATGCCAGCCGTCGGGCATCACGAATTTCCATCCCTCCCCGCTGTACCCGGAAAGCGTAATGGGACGGGGAGGGTGAAAGGTGTAAAACCGGTAAGGATTCAACCAGCCGTTGATCAGCGATCGTACGCTCTCCAGACCAAGTCTCTGCAGGTAAATGAACTTCGCGCCCGGAAACACGGACTTGACCAGTTCCAGCCGCAGGCAGTTATTCAGGGATTTATCGAGGAGGCGGCGCCTGATGATCCGACTGGCGGGGTTAAGACGGTACAGGGCGGTTGCGAGATCGATGTAAAGCTTGCCCTGCAGCCTTCGCGCCGTCTTCTCCGAGGTCTTCGTGTTGAACCGCCAGATCCTGGCGGGGCTGACGAGGTGCCTCCAGAACCAGGCGGGCATGGACTGTTCCTCGTACCGCCTGCGTATATTTTTCCTGTCCTCTCCCGACAGGACGTCCGGATCGTGGCATTCCTCGGATGACCAGCCACGCAAGGATGGATGGCAGACGCTGTTCCAGATGTGGAAACCCTCGCTGGGCAGGGACCAGAAATCCTGGGATGTCCTGAGCACGTGAAACAGCAATGAAGTGCCCGACCGTGGTGCGCCAACGATAAAGACGGGATCTGCAATCACGTGCGGGATTCCCTCGACGCGAACAAACTTATAATCAACCGCCCTGCTTCCTCAGTATAAATATATAACCGGGCAGCACCCGGTAAAATGCCTTCCACACGAGCAATGGAATTCTTTCGATGAGGCTGTTTTCCGGGATGATATCTCGCGCCGCATACCGGTCCGGATGTTTGACAATGTCCAGCGTGTAATCGTGCACCCTGAATTTCCCGATCAGCTTCCTGATGCCCCGGTATCCGCGGAGGTTTTCATAGTAATAATCCCCTTTTTTCAGCGCCCGCAGGTAACGGTGCGCAAGCCATTTTGGTAGCCAGGACAAAAGCGGCAGGTGATAATGCGGTTCAATCAGCGCAAGCCGCGATGCCGCGCCGAAATAGCATACACCACCAGCAACCAGCACCCTGTGGATTTCGGAGAACAGTCGTTCTGCGTCCGGCACGTGCTCATACACGTGGTTGCATATGACGAGATCAATCGAATTGTCTGTGAACGGGAGTAACATCGAATCGGCCGCAACATAAATTACCTCTGCGCTACCCCGATTATTCATTGCCTCAGCGAGCGCCAGGCTGTCGATGTCCAGTCCAATGACGCGTTCAAAATACGGGGTCAATGATTCGATGAAAAATCCGCCGGAACAGCCGATGTCGAGGGCCAGTTTTCTTTTACCCCCGCCGACAGCACCGGCTGCCCTCAGCACGCTGAGCATCTTTTCAACCTTCGGTTTTCTCCTGCCGTAATCCAGAAGAATCGGTGACTGGACCGAATAGTTTTTCTGATATTTCGGTATTTCCGGCATGTTCAATCTACCGACAAGCCCGGCGGGCGCCCGTTCGCCGCATGCCCAGGGCGGGTTCAGACGACACGCTCACTGTCGCAGGGAACAGGGGCTGTATCTTCAATCCTGGCGTATTCCAGGAAACGGTCCACAATTTTCACCATATCGAATATCTGCCTGGCCTGATTCATTCCGGAATTAAATTCGGAAGGGGAAGATTTCAGCGCATCCCCAATTGCACGATGAAACGCCCGGCTGGATGTCTCCGCCGCGAGGATACCGGTATTATACTTTCCCAGCAGGACCGGCAAATCCCCGGCGGGCATGGCGATGACGGGCGTGCCGCACTGCACGGCATCCGAATAGATCACCGGGATGCTCTCGATGCGCGACGGGATCAATAAATAATCCGCCCACAGAATTAACTCCGCCGCCTGATTTTTGTCCAGATACCCTCCCGTGACCACGGGTCGCCCTGCCTTCTTCAGCCTGCCGGCCGACGCCACAACCAGTTCCGCCAGTGGGCCCCCGCCATGAATTCTGATTTCGGCAATACCCCTCCATTCGTCATCCGCGAGCCTGGCCAGCGCCTCCATGAGCAGATCAACGCCCTTGTTGGGATGCCAGCGCCCGAGAAAGGCCAGCCTGTACGGCGGCTGTTCCCTCATCTCGTTTTTTCCCGCCTTGTCCAGTCTCCTCGCGCTCGGCAGAAAGCAGCATCCGCGGCCGGAGAGAATTTCAACCTCTTCCCGAAGCCGGTAGCCGTCTGCGAAACAGCAGCGGCTGTCTTTCAGTACCTTTTTCAACACAGTTCGAATATACGGTAACCTCCCCAGAGACCAGATATCGCTGCCTAATGCCCAGACACTGTAAGAAACACCGGATTGTTTCATGACGCGGCGGGCCCAGAACCCGGAAGGCAATGCCCAGAGGGCAAACAGGTGGTCACAGGGTTGGTTCAGATGCAATTCATCCAGGGCCTTCATCCCGCCCAGTAACGTCCCGGAAATTGCCGGCCAGTCCGCAGGATTTAGCGGGTTCAGGAGCGACAGCGGAAGCCGGGGTACCCTGAAAAACCGCACAGCACAGCGCCCCCTCCGCCCTTCGCTGTTTTCCGGACCGGGCGCAAGGACGGTGACGCGAGCCCTCGCGCCGAGTTCCTGCGCAAAGTCGGCGACGAAGGAGCCCGCCGACTCTGCACCGGAATCATCGACAGGAAATGAAGTCGTGATGATGGCGATATGGGCCATCAATCCTTGACCAGCAGCATGCGGTAGCCCCACGGCATTATCGGATCGGGCCTGCTGATCATGCCCAGGAGCCTCGCAACGATATTGTTGAACACTATGAAGAAGGGGACGAAGACGATGATAATGCCCGCCGGGTTAAACTGTTTTATCCAGTTTATCGTCATCCTGCACAAGGCGATATTCATCAGCAGACTCGCCGATTCTGCGGGGTTGCCCTTGTGTTCTTCCCTGATAATCCTGAAGTCATGTTTTGACAGCAATTCCCTCAGGCCGTACAGGCTCCAGCGGTGAAAATCCAGCGGCGCGTCATGCAGCGGATACACGAACGGCACCTGCAGCAGGAAGCTGCCGCCGTGCATCAGAATACGGCTGATCTCATGGATGCATCTCTCCGGATGAGGCAGGTGTTCCAGGACGTCCAGCAGGATGACCGTATCCGCGCATTCGCTCCTCAGGGGAAGAGCCTGCGCGTCACCATAAACATCGGGCCGGGTTCCGTACCAGGCCACCGCCGTCCTGTAAAAATCCAGCCCGATATAATCCGCATCCCGCGCCAGATATTTCCTGACGTCCCTGTTGCCGCATCCGATATCAATGACCCTTCCCTTCAGGCTTTCCCTGACCGCGGACAAGCTGCCGTAGTTATCCCTGAAAACCAGCCACTGGGGATGGAACGGCGTGGCCTTGAGGAACTCCAGGCAGGATTCGACAAGGCCACGCCGGCTTCGGGCGGGAGAACTGCCGTGTGACATTTCTCAGCTGCGCCTCCCCGTATGCTGATCCTCTTCCGTTCCCTTGTAATGCAGTGACGATATGAATTCCGCCATGATCCCCATGAGAAATGTGAACAGGGACGACAGCAGGATGAGCGCGCTCATGTTGGTAAAGCGGCCCGAAACGGAGTACGTGTAGCCATAGTAGCTGAGCCCGATAACGAACAGCAGCGCGCTGATGGGCAGGAACAGGCGCATGGGTGAAAACAGTGCGCCGATTTTCAGGATGATGATGAAAAAACGAAGTCCGTCCCGGAATATCCTGATGTGACTTTTCCCGCTTCGCTTTCTGGCCTGTATCGGGACATAACCCACCGGCAGGCCGGACCGGAAAAACGCCATGGTGCTCGTGGTGGGATAGGAAAAACCGTTTGGCAGGAGGTACAGGAACCTGATGAAGTGCCTTCTTCTCGCGGCGCGGAACCCGGACGTCAGGTCGCGGATATCGTAACCCGTCATGACGGAAGCCAGGCGGTTGTAAATCATGTTGGCCAGCCGCCTCGGCAGTGTCGCATGGCTGCCCGCGCTCCTTGCCCCCACGACCATGTCGTAGCCCGCCTCCAGTTTTTCCAGCAGGGCCGGGATCTCGGAAAAATCATGCTGGCCGTCGGCGTCCATGAAGACAATGATGTCGCGCCCCGCGTTTCTCGCGCCGGTCTTTATGGCCGCGCCGTTCCCCATGTTGCAGGGATTCCTGATGTGCCTGACGGGAAATTGTTCGCAGACGGCGGCGGTTTCGTCCGTTGATCCGTCATCGACGACGATGATCTCGGCGCCGGGATAGTCGCTGCACAGCGCGGGCAGCAACAGCCTGAGCCCTTCCGCCTCGTTGTGGGCGGGGATGACGATGCTGATATCTTCTTGTGGCATGGGTCCTGGGCGAAATCCTATTCTGCATCTCTCATGGACATCATTCTTTCCAGCGCCGCGGTCTTTTCCTCGTGCAGATTCAACCGGTCGTGCCGCCTGACGGCTTCAAGCTGTAACTTCGCCTTGTCAAACCGGTTCAGGCGTATGTACAGCGCCGCCAGCCGTAATCTCAGGTTCGGGTCTTCCGGTTTCGCCGCGACCGCCAGCTCGGCAAGTGTCCTGGCCGCATCATAATCATTCCCGTACTCGGAATAAAACAGGCTCGCATAATGATACGTCAATGCCGCCCTGTGACCGGCCAGTTTCCCGTTTTCCAGCGCCGACCGGATCAGGGCGTCGGCATAATCCCGGCCGATAATGCACTCTTGCATGCCGATGCAGGTCAGCAGGGCCCGCAGCGACTCGATCCCGGTATAATTCAGCGGCGAATTTTCGAGGTGAAACAGAAGCGCGTCCTTCCAGCGATCGGGCACCGATCTGCCGTTCGAAGAACCGAGGATGATCAGGCCGGCTAGCGCCTCCAGGTTGCCGGGCCGCAGCCCGAGTGCCCGCTTGAAATAATATTCGGCCTCAGTGTATATGCCCTCCCTGTCATCAACGTTTCCCGCATCCAGCGCTATCGCGTAAAACCGGCCTATTTCGTAGTTTGCCCGGGCCGATTCGGGGTTTCTGTTCAACTCGTGAAAACGCAACAGGACCGGATCGCCCCATTGATGGGCGCGCACAAGCGTGCCGAAGGCAAAAGCGGAAATAAGCAGGACCGCGGCAAGCCGGCCATAGCCGGCATATTTCAGGCGCCGACCGGGTTTCAGCAGGTAATAAAAAATGACGAGAATAATGCCATAGGATGGCAGGTAATTGCGGTATTCGTGGGCAATTTCCAGCGGGAGTATGGTCGATTCCAGGCTGTGGCCGGCAAGGAAAAACAGGATCCCGAACGCGGCGACCGGCAGCCGTTTCCTGATGACAACCGCTGCGGCCAGCAAGCCGGCGATCCCGAGCAGCGCCGGCAGCGTCGTCGCCGGTTCGAACAGGCCTATAGAAAGCGCCATATCGTCATGGAACAGCGCCATCTGCCGGATATTGGGAAGGCAGATCAGGTAAAGATAGAACCAGAGCACCCGCGCCTCGGTCAACAGCCTCTCAACAAGCGTGAAGCCGCGCCCTTCGTAACCGGCGGACAGGAATTCTGGATTCACTACCAGCAGGGTAACAAGCCCGGCGATAAAAACGGAGGCCACGAGCACAAAAAAGAGGGTGAGGCCCGTCCTCGCGGAAGCCCTGCGGCTGTCCAGTCCCAGAATTACGAACTCGATGACGAACAAATACACGATCAGCAACACGCCGTTTTCCTTGCTGAGTACCGCCATCCCGCCGCAGACGACGATGGAAACGAAAATGCAAACCGCGCCGCTTTCTCCTTTCATCTGTCTTTGCCTTCCGGCCAGGTACGCGATCAGGCCGAGAACCGTAAACAGGGCGGACAGGAGGTTCATCCGCTGGACGATATAGAGGACGCCGATCAGGTTAACAGGATGCAGAAGCCAGGCGGCGGTTACGGCCCAGGCAACCAACCTGTGATCCGCGTCGGAACCGTGTTCACGGGCTGTCTTTAAGCCGGCTTCCAGCAATTGCACAGTCAGCAGGTAGATCAATACGCCGTTCAGCAAATGGATGAAAAGGTTGGTCAGCTTGAAAAAATAGGGATCAAGGCCGGTAGAGTAAACATTCAGCCCGAAACTCAACATGCTGACCGGCCGGCCAAGCGGCCCGCTGTAGCCCGAAGTGGCGGCTTCAATCAATTCTTCTGCACCGGGAGTTTCAATCTTCAGGGCATCGTTCTTTAATATGCTGGAATAGTCATCAAAGACAAACCCGCCGCCCAGGCCGGGACGATACACGAAGAATGCCGCCGCCAGTACGACGCAGGGTATGAGGACCTGGATGAACAGTTGGCCTGCTTTCATTGCTTTCCCGACTGATCAACTATCAGTTGTCTTACGCCTGCCGCAAGCTTCGCGTGCAATTCTCGGTTAAAGTCGGATCGATTCATCGCCCGTGTTATATATTCTTCAGCACGTGGAATATCACCCGTCCTCGCCGACCATTCCGCCGCAAGATATAGCGGGACGGGATCATCAGGCACCAGTCTCGCCGCTTCCTCCAGGCTGTCATAGGCTTCCTCGTTCCTGCCTTCCTGCCAGAGATAATGCGCCTTGAAAACAAAAAGTTTGTGGCCCTCGAATTTATCGACCATCGGATAGGCCAGGATCTCCTCCAGGAGCGCAAGGAACCTGTCGCGTGAAAACCGGCATTCACGCGCGAGGCCCGCGAGGGAGAATTTCCGGATTTCATTGATGGCATACATGTCAAGGATCCTGGTGGAAAATGCCGGCCTCCCCTCCCACAGAATGTCATTCACGGCTTTTTCCTGCCGGCAGTCGATATTCAGCCGCTGGAAGAATTCGCCCACTCCATGTCGAACCGAAAGCAGAGCCCTGGCCTGTTCAAACCGCCCCGCCTTAGACAGCCGGTCAGCCCTGGCGGCCCGGATCCTCCTGGATTCCGGATGAACCTCATAGATGGCATCGATGAGTTTCCCGCCGGACGACCAGTCGTCACTGCGCAGATAGGTCAGCGGCAGCAGCGCCAGAATGATCCCCAGCCCGGCAAGTCGTTTTGTATATTCAGGAACCGGGATGCGCCAGAGCAATGCTACGGCGGCAAGCATCACCCCGAACGAGGCGAGGTAATTTCTGTGTTCGAACGCCAGTTCGAGCGGAAACACGGTGGATTCCAGCAAATGCGCGGAAAAAAAGAACAGGATTCCGAAGGAAGCGAGCTTCTGCGTCTGCCGGATCCACCAGGCGAGTCCGAGCAGAAGAATGATTACCAACAGGGAGAGCAGTGTCGTCTGGGGCTGTAGCAGGCCTGCCGAGACGGCAATATCGTCGTGTAACAGGCCCAGGGCTTCCCGCCTTGGCAGCAGGATCATGCCAAGATAGCGAACCATCACCCTAGCCTCCGTCAGCAGCCGCTCCGCCAGGCTGAATTCGCGGATGACGTATTTGCTCAACACCATTTCATCGAAGAACAGGAGAAGCAACGCCATCCCGGCGCCCACCGGGATCAACAACAGGCAGGCAAGCCGTTTCCCGGCCAGGAAATCAGTTGAGCGTGAATAGAACCCCAGCAGGAGTAATTCGAGCAGCAGGCAGTATACGAATAACAGCAGGGCATTTTCCTTGCTGAACATGCCGAGGGGAAGGAACAGGCAAAACGCGGCGATCAGGTGAGGGGTGCCGTGCCTGTCCTGGATCTGCCTTGTCCTACCGGCGGTATAGGCGATCATGGCCAGCAAAGTGAACAACCCGGATAACTGGGTCATGCGCTGGACCGTGTACAGCACGGTGCTGACATGCAGCGGGTGCGCCAGCCAGATACCCGCCACTATCATACTGATCCACCAGGCCTCCCTGTTTACCGCCTGTCGATCGGCGGCGACCAGTAGCAGGGTGAAGTAGAAAATTGCGACGCCGGTCAACAGGTGGATGACCAGGTTCGTGAACTTCCACCACCAGATGTCGTTACCATGGAGGAAGGCATTGGCGATGAAACTCGCCATGGCGACAGGCCGCTTCAGGGGTCCCGATTTGTTCAGGAGGAATTCATCCCAGTTGCTACCGCTGAACTCGCCATTGACAAGAGGCAAGAGGTGAGGAATGTCGTCAAACAACAAGGGCCCCTTCAGGCCGCTCCAGTAACAGGCGGCCGTGAAGAGGATACAGGCTGAAAACAGCAGGCCGGGTATCAGGCGAAAATTGTTTTGCATCCTCTGCGATTAACCGGTGTTTCGACGTTGAGGGCGCCAGTCCTGTTTACCGCCTCAATTCTCGCTGAAGCCGCTGTGTAATGATAATGACACAAAAGAAAAAGGCCACCTCGAGGTGGCCTTATCCAGGTATCGATTGTGCTACCGGCAGGCCCCCGGCAGGTACTTGGAATCAATCGTCGTCGTAACGGCCGCCTGCCCGATCTTGCCACAGCTCCAGCGTTGACCACCGCTGGTGGTGGCCACGGAAAAGACTTCCCCCTGAATCGCGGCGCTGACGCCGCTGGCCACCATGGTGGCATCGATATTCAATACTCCGTTCACATCATCAGCATTTGAAAGCGAAATGCTGGCGACATACCTGCCGGGTCTTGTGCCGCCCAGAGAGGCGACAGCCACCGGCCAGCTACCCTTGTCGGTATACCACTCGGCCAGTGCGGTTTTGAGACCGGCGGTCAGGTTCAAGGCCTCCGAGACCTGGGCCCGGGTCGTGTAGTCCTGGTAGGACGGTATGGCGACTGCCGCCAGGATGCCGATGATCGCCACCACGATCATCAGCTCGATGAGGGTAAACCCCCGCTGGATTGTTTTCATTATTTAAAAAAGGCCACCTGGTGGTGGCCTTTTCCGGTTGACTTTCCGTGTTACTTGCAGGCGCCCGGCAGGTATTTCGATGCCAGCGTCGTAGTGACGCCCGCCTGGCCGAGGACGCCGCAGCTCCAGCGCTGGCCGCCGCTGGTGGTGGCCGTTGAAAACACCTGGCCGGCAACATTGGAATTGACGCCGGTCGCTGCCATCGTGGCGTCGACATTCAACGTCTGGGCACCAGTATTGCTGAACGTAATGCTGGCGACATACTTGCCGGAGGTCGTCCCGCTCACCGAGGCAACCGCCGCCGGCCAGCCACCCTTATCGGAATACCACTCAGCAAGTGCCGTTTTCATGCCCGAATTCAGGTTCATGGCTTCCGCCACCTGGGCCCGGGCCGTATAGTCCTGGTAGGACGGAATGGCTACCGCTGCCAGGATACCGATGATCGCCACCACGATCATCAGTTCGATGAGGGTAAAACCCTGTTGGATTATCTTCATGCCATATTCTCCTTAAATTTAGCTAAATAAAGGTGGCGGGTAGCTATCCCGCCAGTGACATCAGTTTAACACAACCCCTCACCCCGCTCTCAGGCGGTTGTGGTAGTCATGTCAACCATTTCAAATACAGCACAAGGCATGCCAATTAAAGTCCACCGGCCACGGCGTGGCAGTCCTTTAACGATAAGCCCCTGAAATACAAGGTATCCTGCTGGACACACCGGCAGCCGGGATCAGGCACCGGAGAATTCTGGATTGCCCATATTTGTCAGAACCTTACAAAAACCGTCCTCCATCTCCTGCCCTCTGGCTCCGGCCTGACATCATCATGGTATTACTGCGATATCAATCCAGCCCCAGTTTTTCCAGGCGGTATCGCAGCGCCCGCAGGCTGATGCCGAGCCTCCGCGCCGCCGCCGTCTTGTTCCAGCGGGTCTTTTCCAGGGCCTGCAGGATACTCTGCTTCTCGACGTCACCGAGATAGTCATCGAGGGCCACATCGCCGCCGGCGTGCGCCGGTACCTTTTCCCGGTATACCGGGAGTTGCAGGTCTTCCCGCCTGATGAGCTTGCCGTCACAGAGGGTAAGGGCGCGTTCAAGGATGTTTTCCAGTTCCCTGACGTTTCCGGGAAAATAATAAGCGTACAACGCCTCCCTCGCCTCATCCGCCAATGCCGGTAGCGGCGTGCCCGATCCCTCAGAGAGCTTGCCGAGAATATAGTCAATCAGCAGCGGCAGGTCCTCGCGCCGGTCACGAAGCGGGGGAATCTGCAATTCGATCACGTTGACGCGGTAAAACAGGTCCTGGCGGAACCTGCCTTCCTCAACGAGCCGGGAAAGGTTCTTGTGGGTGGCGCTCAGGATGCGGACATCCACGCGCGTTTCCCGGGTGGCGCCGATCGGCCTCATCGTTTTTTCCTGGATCACGCGCAGCAGTTTTACCTGCATGTGCTGCGGCAGTTCCGCGATTTCGTCCAGGAACAGCGTGCCCTGGTCCGCCGCCTGGAACAGGCCGATTTTGTCGGCCACAGCCCCCGTAAAACTGCCCTTCCTGTGGCCGAAAAATTCGCTTTCCATGAGATCGTGGGGAATGGCGCCACAGTTGACCGGGATAAAGGGAAAGGACCAGCGCGGCCCCTGTTCGTGGATCATCCGCGCGACAAGCTCCTTGCCGGTACCCGACTCGCCGCTGATATAGACCGGCGCCTGGCTGCGCGCAAGCTTGCCGACGGACTCGTGGATAGCTTTCATGGCCGGGCTGTTGCCAATCAGTTTCCGCGCCGTCGGCACCTTCTCTCCGGAAAGTTTCAGGGCGCTCTTGACCAGGACGCGCAGCAATCCCAGATCGACGGGCTTGGTGAGAAAATCGAAGGCGCCCGATTTCAATGCCTGGATCGCGGTCTCTATGCTGCCATGCGCGGTTATGACGGCCACCGGCATGTCCGGGTAATGCTCCTGCACGTACCCCACGAAATCGATGCCGTCTCCATCCGGCAGGCGCATGTCGGTGAGACAGATATTGAACTTCTTCTTTTCCAGCAGTTGCCTCGCCCCGTTCAGGTTCTCAACGGACAGGCACTTTATGTCCATGCGCGCGAGCGTTATCTCCAGCAGCTCGCGGATATCGGGTTCGTCATCGATGATCAGGGCTGTCGGCGTTTTCATTGAACCAGGTTGCAGGGTGCATCCGGTGGCGGGAAATTGATGCGAAAACAGCAGCCGTTGCGGGTGGAGGAATGCAGGCTGAGCGTCGCCTGGTTGGCCTCGCACAGTTCGCGGGCGATATAAAGGCCGAGTCCCGAACCCGTGGAATTCACCTTGAAAAACGGCTCGAATACGTGGTCTTTCACGTCCTCCGGAATGCCGGGTCCGTGATCGATGATATCCAGGTATGGTCTCTCCGTTTCCGCCCTCAGGCCGCACCTGAATTCGAGCGACGGGTGACTATCGCTGTAGCGAATCGCATTTTCACTGAGGTTCCATAATACCTGGTGCAACTGGCTTGGATCCATGCATACGATCAGGTCGTGAGGCTCCACGATGCTGCTGATCCTGCCGTTCTCGATGTTCCTGCTTCGGCTGAATTCCTCGATGAAATTGCCCAGCCACGATTTGATGTTGATGTTTTCCGGCGTGGGCTGTTCCCGCCGGCTGATCTGCTGCATATTCTCGATAATTGAATTCACCCTGTACGAGTGCTGCATGATGATTTCGATCAGGCGGCTGTCTTCACCGTTGACGGACCCCGATTCCGATAACAACTGCCCGGCGTGGCTGATTGCGCCGAGAGGATTGCGCACCTCGTGGGCAATGCTTGCGGCGAGCCTTCCCAGGGAAGCGAGCTTCATCTGCTGGGCCTTCTGCCTCAGCATGGCAACGTCTTCGAGAAAAACCAGGATACCCAGTCTTGTTTCGGGTTGCAGGCGGGTAAAGGATGCCTGGATTTCAATCTCGCTTCTGGCGGGACTGACAATGACACTCCGCATGCCGCCGTGGTGCAGCCACTGGTCAATCTTTCCGGCGAGTTCCGGGGAGACAGCCGCCACGGGCTTATTGTAAATTTTTCTCTCCAGGCCGAGAAGCGCGCACGCCGACTGGTTGATCAGCCTGATATTACAGGCGTCATCGAGCACGATGATGCCCGATTGCATGTGCTGCACAATGTGATCATTCAGCCGCGCCAGGCTTTCAACATCGGCTTCACGTTGCTTGACCAGGGCCTCGCTCCTCCTGACGCGCGCGGACAGCGCATGACCCAGTATCGCCGTCGCAAAGAACGTGATGCCGAGCAATCCCGCGTGGGTGTAATTGGCGGGTGGATAATACTTGGCCAGTTGCACATACAGTTCATGGCCCAGTACGAAAAGCGTGGCGATCGCGGCGAACAGAATGGCGATGCGGCCGGCACAGAGAATGCTTCCTCCCGCGACGGCGATGACCATCAACATCCCGAAGCCGCTGCTGAGGCCCGCACTGGCGAACATCAGCAGGGTGATGGCCGCCACGTCGACCAGCACGTGAGCGGTGACATGCAGATTGTAGGGAATCGTCCTGAACCTGGTGGTGAAGGCTATGGCAATGGAACTGGCGAGGTATATATGGGCTGCGAGGGAGAACAGCCTGATACTGGTCATGCCCAGCGGCTGGGGAACGGACCCAATCCATACCAGCGAGACAAACAGGAACGCGACAAGAAAACGATACAGGTTGAAATACTGCAATGCCTGCCAGGAAGTTTCCGGATAAGCCGAGCTCTCGGATCTGCCCATTCACTTACTCCTCAACATCCAGAATGCGGTGGTCATCGCAACAATATATCCCCTTGCCGTTTATCAACGCGTCCTCCCTTGGAACATAGATGCCGCAATGACTGCACTGTACCATTTTAGATGGTTTTACCGGACTCCTTCCAGAGCGGTAAGAAAGGCTTACCTTCCGGACGATGACATAAACCAGAAACACCGCGAGTGCCGCTAGCAGTAACCGGACCAGACCCATATCACCCCGTTACTGCAGGCCATTACCTGACGCCTTCACCCCATTACCCATGACACGAAAATACCGGTTCCAATAAGTTGCAGATTTGGCTATATTTTCCACGATACCCGAAAATACCAACATCAAGCGGGATCATCCAGTACCCAGGCGGCGCCGGGCGCAGAATAAAAATGAACCTCCACGAATACCAGGCAAAAAAACTGTTCGCCGAGTACGGCATACCGGTTCCGCCTGGCAGGCCGGCACACACCGTAAAGGAGGCGATACGCGGCGCGTCCGAGCTCGGCGGGAAGGCCTGGATCATCAAGGCGCAGGTACATGCCGGAGGCCGCGGCAAGGCCGGCGGCGTCAAGCGCGCGAACAGCCTGGAAGAACTGGAAACCGTTGTCCGGAACATGCTGGGTACGCGGCTCGTTACCAAGCAATCCGCCCCATCAGGCCAGCCTGTCAACTGCGTTCTGATCCAGGGACTGGCGGACATCGCGGCAGAATTCTACCTCGGCATGCTGGTCGATCGCGGCAGGAGGCGTGTTGCCGTGATAGCCTCGTCCGCCGGCGGCATGGACATCGAGGAGGTCGCCGCCACCGATCCGGAAAAGATCTTCAAAACCGCGATCGATCCGGTCATGGGCGTCCAGAATTTCCAGTCACGCCGCATCGGTTTCGCGCTTGGCCTGAACGGTGATCAACAGAAACAGCTGGACCAGATCATCAGGGCGCTTTATCGCTTGTTCATCGACAAGGACCTCAGCCTGATCGAAATCAACCCGCTGATACTCAACGGCGCCGGCAACCTGGAAGCGCTCGATGCCAAGGTGTCCATTGATGACAATGCCCTGTACCGGCAGGCCAATCTCGAAGAATGGCGCGACACGGGGCAGGAAGACGAGCGGGAAAGCATCGCCAAACGCTTTGATCTGAACTATGTAACGCTCGGCGGCGACATCGCCTGCATGGTAAACGGCGCGGGGCTGGCCATGGCGACCATGGACATCATCAAGCTGCACGGCGGTGAACCCGCGAACTTTCTCGACGTCGGCGGAGGCGCAACGGCGGAAAGGGTTGCCGAGGCCTTCAAGCTGATCGTGTCTGATCCGAAAGTCAGGGCCATCCTGGTCAACATCTTCGGCGGCATCGTCCGCTGTGACCTGATTGCCGAAGGCGTGATCAAGGCCGTCAGGGAAGTCGGTGTCAACGTACCGGTCATCGTGCGCCTGGAAGGCACCAACGTCGAAAAGGGCAGGGAGATTCTCGCCGGCAGCGGCCTGACCATTACACCGGCCGATGATCTGGCCGATGCCGCCAACAAGGCCGTCGCCGCCGCCGGAGGTAAAAAATGACGGCCATCCTGATAAATTCTGGTTTCCCGGTTCACCGGTAGGCTCTGTCCTGATGAGCATACTTGTTGATAAAAACACCAGAGTGATCGTGCAGGGGTTCACCGGGAGGCAGGGATCCTTCCACGCCCAGCAGGCCATTGACTACGGAACACGGGTCGTGGGGGGAGTGACGCCGGGACGCGGCGGTGAAAAACACCTCGGCCTGCCGGTATTCAACACCGTCCACGATGCCGTCGGCGAAACCGGTGCGGATGCCACCATGATCATGGTGCCCGCCGCCTTCGCCGCAGAATCCATTACCGAAGCCGCGGACGCGGGCATCCGGATTATCGTTTGCATCACGGAGGGCATCCCGGTGCTGGATATGCTGAAAGTCCGGGCCTACCTGGAGCGACATCCGGATACGTTCCTGATTGGACCAAACTGCCCGGGCATCATCACGCCCGGCCAGTGCAAGATCGGGATCATGCCCGGGAACATCCACAAGCCGGGGTCCGTTGGCATAGTTTCCCGTTCCGGGACCCTGACCTATGAAGCCGTCCACCAGACCACCCTGAGCGGTCTGGGCCAGAGTACCTGCGTGGGCATTGGCGGCGACCCGATCCACGGCATGAATTTCATCGACTGCCTCGCCCTGTTTGAAAACGATCCGGCCACCAAAGGCATCATCATGGTCGGCGAAATCGGCGGAACCGCGGAAGAAGAGGCCGCGGGATTCATAAAATCAAATGTCGGGAAACCGGTCGTAGGCTACATCGCCGGCGTGACCGCGCCACCGGGCAAACGTATGGGTCATGCCGGGGCGATAATATCCGGCGGAAAAGGGACGGCCAGGGACAAGTTCGCGGCCCTCGAAACGGCCGGTATCACCACCGTGCCATCACCCGCCGAAATGGGCGCGGCCATCGCCAAATTGCTCTGAAAAGACACCCGAAGGAAACAATTGCCTGGAAAAGGACAGCGCCAGTATCCTGTCCCATAAACAACTTTCGAATTTCCGGCCTGCCGGGTCGTCCTCCGGAACACCGTGTGCCGCAGGGACAGCGGCAGCCGAGCCTACACGGATGACTTCAAGGCGTGTCTTCCAGAGGACGACCCGGCAGCATGATTATTGAAAGATAGTCGCGGGGCACCACACTAAGGCCGGCATACCAAGGTCAAACACTGAGACAGCCGGGTCACCGGTATCAAATTTGCCATTCAGCGTGCCTTTCATATCACCGCAAAACGCGCGTTACCTGTATTTCACACTCTTTTCCGTATCGGGCTTTACCGGCCTGATCTACGAAACGATCTGGTCGCATTATCTCAAACTCTTTCTCGGCCACGCCGCCTACGCCCAGGCCCTCGTCCTCTCCATATTCATGGGCGGCATGGCGCTGGGCGCCTGGTATGCCAGCCAGCGGGCCCGGCGCTGGAACAACCTGCTGGTGATCTATGCACTGGTGGAAGGATTGATCGGCCTGTTCGGCCTCGTCTTTCACCCGGTTTTTCAGTCGGTCCTGTCCATTTCCTACGACATCGTTTTGCCGGTCCTGGGTTCGCCACTGCTCGCCAATTTCTATAAATGGTCAGTCGCCGGCCTGCTGATCCTCCCGCAGTCTTTCCTGCTTGGCATGACGTTTCCACTCATGAGCAACGGTCTCATACGCCTGTCTCCCCGCAACGAGGGCCATTCCCTCGCCCTGCTTTACTTCACGAACAGCATCGGCGCCGCGGTCGGCGCCCTCATCAGCGGGTTCGTGCTGATTGCGGCTGCCGGTCTGCCGGGGACGATGCTTGCAGCAGCCATGCTCAACATTCTCATTGCCATAATCGTCTATGCCCTGGCCAAAAGAAGCTCGGCACTTCCCCTGCCCAAGCCATCATTGAACCGATCCCTCCAGCAGCTCATGCTCTTCGCTGCGTTTGTTACCGGCCTGGCGTCATTTATCTACGAGATCGCCTGGCTGCGCATGCTCAGCATGGTGCTTGGCGCCAGCACCCATTCCTTCGAACTCATGCTGAGCGCCTTCATCACCGGTATTGCTTTCGGCGGCCTGTGGATACGAAAACACATCGACCGGCTGGCCGATCCCGTACGGGCAGCGGGTGTCATCCAGATCCTGATGGGAATCCTGGCGCTTTCGACACTGGCATTGTTCAATTACACCTTCGACCTGATGGGATTTTTCATGGCGGCCCTGAACCGCACGCCCTCAGGGTATTACCTGTACGCCCTGGCCAGCCATGCGATCGCCCTCCTGGTCATGCTGCCGGCCACGTTCTGCGCCGGCATGACCCTGCCGCTCTTTACGCTCATCCTGCTGCTGCGCGGCGAGGGCGAAAGAGGCATCGGCCAGGTGTATGCCTGCAACACGCTGGGTGCAATCGCGGGCGTGATCTTTACCGTGCTTGTAGGCCTGCCGTTTCTTGGGCTCAAAGGCGCCATGATCGTCGGCGGCAGCCTGGACATGGCACTGGGACTGGTTTTTCTCGCCCGGCAGCGGTCACCGGCGCGTCACGCCATGATTGCCGCCGCGGGGATATGTGTACTCACCGTCACCGCCGCGCTTTTTCATTTCGAACTCGATCCACGGCGCATGACCTCGAGCGTTTACCGGACAGGAACAGCGCAACTGGGCGAAGAAACCCGGATTTTGTTTCAGAGAGACGGGGCCACTTCTTCCATCCATGTCATTCAGAATCCGGACGGGATGACCGTGATCTCGACGAACGGCAAACCGGACGCGTCCATCAACATACGGCATCCGGACAGCCTGGCGCCGGACGAACCGACCATGGTGCTCCTGGCCGCGATTCCGCTCGCCATCAAGCCGGACGCGAAAATAGTGGCCAATATCGGCATGGGTTCCGGCCAGACCACGCATACACTTTTGGCCTGGCCGGCGATAGAACGCGTCGATACCATTGAAATTGAACCCGCCATGGTCGAGGGTGCCAATTTTTTCCGACCCCGCGTTGAACGCGCCTTTACGGATCCGCGCAGCCATATACACATCGAGGACGCCAGGACCTTTTTTTCCACGCACCGGAGGAAATACGACATCATCCTGTCCGAACCTTCCAATCCCTGGGTCAGCGGCGTCTCCAGCCTGTTTACCCATGAATTCTACGATCACGTCTCGGATTACCTGGAACATGACGGCCTGTTCGTGCAATGGCTGCACACCTACGAGATCAACATGACGCTGGTCATGTCCGTCCTTCGGGCGCTGAACGACAGTTTTTCGGATTACTCGCTGTTCGCGACCCACGATGGCGACATGATTATCATCGCCGGGAATAACAGCCCGGTGGGCTTGCCCGATGGCGTGATCTTCGACAACGCGGAGATGAGGGAAGAACTACGTCACATAAAAATGCACGCGATAGAAGATATACGACTCAGGTTCATCGGAAATGCGCAATTGCTCGGCCCCTTACTGGCAATCTACAAACCCGCAAAAAATTCGGATTATTTCCCCATCCTCGACCTGAATGCCCAGCGTGCCCGCTTCCTCAACGAGGACGCCTCCGGTTTCACAAGAATCAGGATAGAACCCATCCCGCTGATTAACATGCTCGTTCCCGGGTATGAATACGCCGGGGTTACCGGGGCCGCCGAAGGCCAGCTTTTCAGCATCAGTGAACTTTCACACCAGGCCAGGCTGATAGTCGATTTCCTGAAAAATGACTATGACGGAAACGCGCCGAATCCCGAATTCGGCAGGCTTAAACTGCTGGCCGGCCTTGCCGAAAGCTGCACAGCCGAGAACTATCCCGGGTTGTGGATCGATGAACTCTACAGCCTGATGCGGGCCACCCTGCCGTTTCTATCGCCGGGGGAAATGAACGGGATACTGGATGCGGTGTCGCCTGTGTGCGAGCCCGGACTGGAGGACAACCAGCGGCGCTGGCTGGATCTGATCGGCGCCCTCGCCAGACGCGATGCCGTGAAAATCGCGGACACGTCGCTCGAACTGCTGAAACAGAGAAACCTGTGGGAACTCCCCAAGCAGCGTTTCCTGTTTGCCTCCCTGCTTCTCGCACTCGTGCACATGCAGGACTACCCTGCCGCCCAAAAGCTCTGGACGCAACTTTCCGGCCCGTTATACGGCAGCGAGGAAATCCCGCTCGGCCTCCAGATTCTTCACAGCCTGGCGGTTTACAACCATCCGGAAATTCAAAACCCGATCAATTAATCGGGTAGGCGGCTCCGGTGTTTCAACGGCTGGTAAAGTGCATGTACGGAGTATTCGTTCAATGTGATTATTTGAATGAATACAATCTCCAATCATGGCCGTTCTCATCAACGTGCCAGCCACAACAGTATTCAACGACATCCGGATAACGGGATTGCAGGTCTTTCAATATCAACCACTCATAGGCGTTTGTCCAGAATTTCATGACCGCCCTTTCCTCCGGGATGTCGACCACCAGCAGCCAGCGGACGCCGGTTTTTTCGGCGTAACGGGCGATTTTATCCAGGCCGTCGTTCGGCAACTGGCGAAACGACCCGCCGGCCGCATGGGCAAACACCGGAAACTGGGCAAAGACAGGCGCCCCCCCGATCTTCCCGCGCAATTCCTCCAGCCTCTCCACGCGCAAGGGGTCGCGCGGATAGATTTGTTTTGCATGGAACAGGGCCGGGCTGCCGGCCAGGACGATAAGCGGAAACAAAACCAGCACGATGCCGGCGGGAACCCTGTCGCCTGACGGCGCCGGCCAACGGCAGGAACGTAGCAACAGGTGAAGTTCGAGGCAGATGTGGATAAGGACAAGGGGCACAATGACCGCCAAATAACGGGTGATCTGGCTTGCGAAGAGTGCCAGAAGAAGGATGTACAGGATGACGTGGAGCGGGATGATGATCCTGAGCCTCCGGGGGAAGCCTTTGAGGGGAAGCAAAAAGGACGTGGCGGCCGTGATGATAAACAGCAGCAGGATGCCGAAACCCGCATTGCGCCCGAGCAGTTGCACCTTGCCGGAAACCTGCTTTACATATTTCCCCGGTGAAGCGATGGCGGAGATGATGTTACCGTAAATGTCCTGCCGCTTGTGTCCGCCCTCGGCGAAAAATACGAACCTCAGCATCTCGGATCCATCCGGCAGGAGTTCCAGTTCACTGCGCCGCTGACTATAGATATCGGCGTAAGTGGCGCCGGGCCCTCTTTTCATGGACCCGGCCCGTTCCCTGATCGCGGGATCGGAGGCCACGACCGTGTAGTGTCCCAGCCTGAAGCTGCGCGCGAGCGGATCGGCGCCGGTCTGGATGCCGCGTATCGCGTAATACGGAACCGTCAATGCGCTGAACCCGAGGACCACCAGGGCTAAGGGCCTGGCCAGGGCGGAGGCCCTGGTGATCGCGTCACGCCGCTGCGCCACCGCCACGAGGATCAGCACCAGCAACAGAACGGTTATACCGGCCTCCCGGCAGAGAAAAACCAGGCTGCAGGCGACACCGAGTGCAACCGGCCGGAGGGATCCCGTGCCGGCGGGATCGGCGAGGTAACGGGAAACCAGCAGCAACGTCGCCATCATCAGGGCAAGAAACAGCGGTTCCGTCAATGCCAGCGTGGCGAAATTGAAATAAACGTAAGTCAACTGTATGGCCAGCACGGAAACCGCCGCGAGCCAGGGACCGGTAAATGCCCTGAGGTAGGCAAAAGCGGCGAGGGAAAACAGGTATCCTGAAAACCGGCTGATCGATAGCGCCGACTCGAGTCCTTCCATGCCGGTTGCCATCACCATGGCGACAAGCAGCGGATACAGCGGCGGCAGAATGAGCGCGGTGTCCACGTGACCCCACGGACCGGTATGAAACTGCATGTTGTCCAGCAGGTTCTGCGCCTGTGCGATGTAGGCGAAGGTGTCAGGCAGGCTGGATTTCGTGTCGAAAATAAACGTTGAGTTCAGAGGATTCAGCAGCAGGACGAGCAAAACCAGACATCCGTCGATCAGCCTGCCGCGGTAATTCTTTTCCATGAAGGACGATGCAAATCTTCAGTTTTATGAACACGCGCTTCAAGGTTAACATATAAAGATGACTGACAAGACCGTTTGTTTCGCCCTTGCCCAGATCAATACCCGGGTGGGTGATGTTTCCGCGAATGCCGACCTGATAATTTCAAAAATAGCCGAGGCGCGCGACAAACTTGAAGCCGATGTCGTGGTATTCCCCGAACTTTCCGTCAGCAGCTACCCGCCCGAGGATCTCCTGCTGAGGCCGGCGTTCCACAAACAGGTGAAACTCGCCCTCGATCGCATCCTGGACGCGGCAAAGGGTATTGACTGCATCATCGGTTATCCGGAAAAAACCGCGGGGGGGCTGTTCAACAGCTGCTGTTTCATCCGGGACCGGAATATAAAAGCGGTATACCGCAAGCAGAATCTGCCCAACTATTCCGTGTTTGACGAAAAACGCTATTTTGCGGCCGGCAGGGAAACGTGCGTATTTGACCTGAACGGTATACCGGCCGCACTGACCATCTGCGAGGATCTCTGGGTACCGGGGCCCTGTCTGCAGGCCGCGGAGGCGGGAGCAAAACTGATGCTGAACATCAATGCCTCCCCGTATCACATTGACAAACCCGCCTTGCGGGAAAACATACTGCGGACCCGCGCCGGGGAATCGGGGCTGAACATCGTGTACGTCAACCTGGTCGGAGGCCAGGATGAACTCGTCTTCGACGGCGGCTCGATGGCCGTCAACAACAGGGGTGATGTCCAGTTCCGTGTCCCACAGTTCACGGAAGGACTGTATGTCACGGATTTCTCATTGACCGATCAGGGCGGATCTTTCAAAACGGCAGCTACCGGTTTCAGGGAATTATCCAGGGAAGAAAGCATCTACCGGGCGCTTGTCCTGGGCGTTCAGGATTATGCCGCCAAGAATAATTTCAGGGGCGCGGTCATCGGCCTGTCCGGCGGAATTGACTCGGCGCTGGCCCTGTGCATAGCCGTCGACGCCCTTGGCCGTGAAAACGTGGAAGCGCTGCTCATGCCCTCGCGCTACACCGCCGCGATGAGCACGGATGACGCACGGACCCTGTCGGAAAACCTCGGCATCAGGTACCACATCATACCCATAGAAAAAACCTTCGCTTCGTTCCTCGAAAGCCTGCGGGATCTGTTCGCCGGCCTTCCCGAGGACATGACGGAGGAAAATATCCAGGCCCGGTGCCGTGGCATCCTGCTGATGGCGGTGTCCAATAAAACGGGCAAACTCGTGCTCGCTACCGGCAATAAAAGCGAGATGGCCGTGGGTTACGCCACCCTGTACGGCGACATGGCCGGCGGCTTCGCGCCGCTGAAGGACATTTCCAAGACGCTGGTCTACAAACTCGCCGCCTACCGCAACCGCCAGTCTATGGTCATCCCGGAACGGGTTTTCACCCGACCGCCCAGCGCGGAACTGCGCAAGGACCAGACCGACCAGGATTCACTGCCGGATTACGACATCCTGGATCCCATACTCGAACGCTACATCGAGCAAGACCAGAGCCCGGAGGAAATCATCAAGGCCGGTTTCGACGGGGATACCGTCCGCAAGGTCGTGAACATGGTGGATCGCAATGAATACAAGCGCCGCCAGGCGGCGCCCGGTGTGCGGGTGACCCAGCGCGCGTTCGGCCGCGACCGCCGTTATCCGATTACCTCGGGCTACCGGGAATAGGCCGGGTGATACCCGCCGGGACCCGTGCGCGGATTATTTGACCACTATCTCCCGCACTTCGTACAACCCGGGATGATTCGGGTAATTCAGCTCCAGCACCCGCAGGGCGTCCCGGGAGAGATCATCCATCTCCATAATCCTGTAGGCCTTCGCCATCACCACCAGGGCGTCGGGTACCGAAGGCGTGCGCGGGTATTTCTCGATGACGTAGCGGGCCCGGTTCACGGCGGCGACAAAAGCGCCGCGGCGCATATAGTAATTGGCGACGTTGATTTCATGCTCGGCCAGGAGATTGCGGAGATAGACCATCCGCTGCCGCGCATCCTCGGCATACTGGCTGTCCGGAAACAGCCTCAGAAGTTCGGAAAAATCCTGAAAGGCGGTCAGGGCAGATCCCGGATCGCGCTGCGAAGTATCGATCGGCAGGTAACGCTCGACGAAGCCCTTGCCGCGGTTGAAATTGGCAAGCCCCTTGAGGTAATACGCATAATCCACGTGGGCATTCTGCGGGTACAGTTTGATAAAGCGGTCGGCCGCGGAGATGGAGGCATCCGTGCTGTCGTTCTTGTAATAGGCATAGGCCAGATCAAGCAACGCCTGCTGCCCGTAGACGCCGAACGGAAAACGCCCTTCGAGCTTTTCGTAGTACTCCACCGCCTTGCTGTAATTGCCGGAATCCAGCGCACCCTTGGCTTCAGCATAGAGCCGTTCCGCCGACCAGGTTTCGGTCGGGTCACCCTTGTCCTGAAAAAAGGTACAGGAGGAGATCCCGGCCAGCAGGATCAGAACCAGCAGCCGAATCAACATGCCTACAGCTTATCCCAATCAACGAGACAGGGTAAAGAATGAACGGTGGTTTCACGCACCCCTTGGCCCGCCACGCACCG
>CAZXGW010000002.1:0-5060 GCA_964640355.1 uncultured Enterobacteriaceae bacterium | reverse complement strand
CCCCTTTAATCGGACAATACACTAGAATTCCATTCATGGAACGTCATATTCACCTGTCCGCCGTAATTCCCGACAGCCTTGCGGGGGAAAGGCTCGATCGGGCGCTCGCCATCCTGTTTTCGGAACACTCGCGCACCCGCCTGCAGGACTGGATCCGCCGCGGTCATGTCCGGATCAACGAGACGGTGATCGACCGCCGGCATCGCGTCAGCGGCGGCGAACGCGTGGACATCAATACGGTGATGGCAGTTCAGGATCGATGGGCGCCGGAGGCCATTCCCCTGCAGATTCTCTACGAAGACGACGCCCTGCTCATCGTGAACAAGGAAGCGGGGATAATCGTGCACCCGGGGGCCGGCAATCCGCAGCATACCCTGCTGAATGCGCTCCTGCATCATGAGCCGGCGCTGGACATCGTGCCGCGCGCCGGCATCGTCCACCGGCTGGACAAGGATACCTCAGGCCTGATGGTGGTCGCGCGCACACCGCGAAGCCACACGCGGCTGGTTGAGCAATTGCGGTCGAGGGCGATCAAACGTGAATACCAGGCCGTGGTCAGGGGTGTATTCACGGCCGGCGGCAGGATTGACCAACCCATCGGCCGGCATCCGCTAAAGCGCACGCGGATGGCCGTGGTCGAGCGGGGCAGGACGGCCGTCACCCATTACCGCGTACTGAAAAAATTCCGGGCGCATACGCTCGTGCAGGTCATGCTCGAGACCGGGCGCACCCACCAGATCCGCGTGCATATGGCCTATCTCGGCCATCCCGTCGTGGGCGATCCCGTATACGGCCATCGATCCCGCGTTACCTCCGGCGGCGGCGCTGAACTGCGGTCCCTCCTCGGATCCTTTCCACGCCAGGCCCTGCATGCCTGCGCCATTACCCTCAACCACCCCCTGTCGGGCAAAGCGCTGTGCGTCACTTCACCGCTGCCCGAAGACATGCAGTCATTGATCGATGCCCTGGAAATCGACGCCGGTGAACGGAACTGAGATCGGCTGGATTCCGGCGGACTGGCCGGCGCCCGATCACGTGCACGCTGGCACCACGACGCGATCCGGCGGAGCCAGCCGCGCACCCTACAACGCCCTTAACCTGGCTGAACACGTGGGCGATGATCAGGACAGGGTCGACGCCAACCGGCAACACCTGCGCCGCTTTCTGGATCTGCCGGCTGATCCCCACTGGCTGCGGCAGGTCCATGGCAATGACGTCATCAACGCGTGTGAAGCGGGCCGGAACACGACCGCCGACGGGTCCTATACCGACACGGCCGGCATCGTGTGCGCGGTCCTGATCGCCGATTGCCTGCCGCTCCTGCTCTGCGATAACCGGGGCACGGAAATCGCCGCTGTCCATGTCGGCTGGCGTGGCTTCAGCAAGGACATTATCGGGCGAGTCGTGGCGATGTTCCGGGCGCCGCCCCGCGATCTGCTGGCCTGGCTTGGGCCCTGTATCGGCGCAGACCATTACCAGGTCGGCGATGACGTCCGTGAGGCCTGTCTGAAGCAATCAACGCGGTTCGAAAGCGCCTTTACCGCCGCGCCCGGTGGCGGCCGCTGGCGGGCGGACCTTGCGGGGCTGGCCAGGCGCCGGCTTGAAGACCTCGGCCTGGGAAATATCTCCGGTGGTGGCCATTGCACCTTCGCGGAGAAATCCCTCTTCTACTCGTACCGGCGGGACGGCACCACGGGCCGCATGGCCAGCCTGATATGGCGGGATCAGGAACGATCGGCGAACGCGCCTAAGGTAGAATACTAAACAGGCCTTTCCGGACCGCGCCGGGTGAAAGGCCCGCGTTGGCAAAAAACGCCGCCGTTACGTCGGCGGGAAAAACAAACCGGGAGTGCCGCCATGGCAGAAAAAAAACCCGCCTTTTCGTTCGTCGACAGCGTCAACCGCATGGTCGATCGGGCCTTCAGCGTGCTCAACACCGACCCGGGCATCGCCAAAGCCATCAAGCCGTGCGAAGCCGTGCTCCAGGTGAGGTTCCCGGTCACCATCCGGGGCAAGATCGAGGTCTTCACCGGCTGGCGCGCCACGCACAAAACCCATCGCCTCCCCGCCAAGGGAGGGATTCGCTATGCACCCATCGTCGACCAGGACGAGGTGGAGGCGCTGGCGGCGTTGATGACTTACAAGTGCGCCATCGTCGATGTCCCCTTCGGCGGCTCCAAGGGGGGGTTGCTCATCGAACCGCGCAATTATGATCGCGACGAGTTGCAGCTCATTACCCGCCGGTTTGCCCGGGAACTCGTGCGCAAGGATTTCCTCAGCCCGGCGATCAACGTGCCGGCGCCGGACGTCGGCACCGGTGAGCGCGAGATGGCCTGGATCATGGACACCTATAAACACCTGCGCCCGGAAGACATCGATTACCAGGGCTGCGTCACGGGCAAGCCGGTGCACCACGGCGGCATTCGCGGCCGAACGGAAGCCACCGGCCGCGGCGTGGTGTACGCGCTGCGCGAGTTCTTCCGTCACCCCGCCGACATGAAGGCGGCAAAGCTTCGCGGCGGCCTGGGCGGCAAGCGCATCGTCATCCAGGGACTGGGCAACGTCGGCTATTACGCCGCCAAATTGCTGCAGCAGGAGGACGAGGCCCGCATCATCGCCGTTATCGAGCGTGACGGGGCACTGATCAACGAGGACCGGGTAAACATCGAGCACGTACGGCAGTACATGAATGAAAACAACGGCTGCGTGAAGGGATTCCCCGACGCCACCTATACCGAAAACGGAAAAAAGGCCCTGGAAATCAATTGCGACATCCTGATCCCGGCGGCCCTCGAAGCGCAGATCACGGCAGACAACGCCGAGAACATCAGGGCCCGGCTGATCTGCGAGGCCGCCAACGGCCCCGTGACCTTCGAGGCCGACGAGATCCTGAGAAAACGCGGGATCACGATACTTCCGGACGCCTACGTCAACGCCGGTGGCGTGACCGTATCCTACTTCGAGTGGATCCGGAATCTTTCCCACATCCGTTTCGGCCGCCTGGAGCGGCGCTTTGATGAAATGCGCGGCCGGCACGTGATCAGCGCCATAGAATCCCTCACCGGCCACAGTGTACCCGACTGGCTCGAGGCGGAAATCGTGCGCGGCGCCGACGAGCTGGACCTGGTGCGCTCGGGTCTCGACGACACCATGCGGCTTGCCTACCAGCAGATCAGCGAGACAAAGGAGCTGAACGAAAAGATCACCGACTTCCGCACGGCCGCGTACGTCGTGGCAGTGTCGAAGCTTTCGCGTTCCTATCTCGATATCGGGGTGTTTTAAGCACCCGCCCGGCCCGCCTCGCATCCCGCCGCTACGCCGGTATTCTCGCGGCGATGCGCGCCCCCTTCAGCTTGAATAATCCGCCGTACGCCCTCATCATTCAATAAACACCATTATTTCTGTGGACGTGAAAAATGCGGGCGGACAAATTGACCTCGAAATTCCAGATGGCCCTGGCGGACGCCCAGAGCCTCGCCGTTGGCCGCGATCACCAGTTCCTCGAGCCCGTCCACGTCATGACCGCGTTGCTCGACCAGGAAGGGGGGAGCCTGCGCCACGTACTGGGCTCGGCGGGGATCAACATCAACCGGCTGCGGTCCCGGCTTGGCGAATCCCTGGACCGGCTGCCGCAGGTGGAGGGGACGGCGGGCGAGGTGCACATCTCGAAAGACCTGGAAAGGCTCCTGAATCTCACCGACAAGTACGCCCAGATGCGCAAGGACCAGTACATTGCCAGCGAACTGTTCGCGCTCGCCGCGCTGGAAGACAAGGGGGAACTGGGGCGACTGATGCGCGCCTGTGGCGCGGAAAAGTCCCGCCTCGAATCCGCGATCGATCAGGTCCGGGGAGGCCAGGCGGTGGCCGATCCGGGTGCCGAGGAAAACCGCCGCGCGCTTGAAAAGTACACCATCGATCTCACCGCCCGCGCCGAGCAGGGCAAGCTCGATCCGGTCATCGGCCGCGATGACGAAATACGCCGGACCATCCAGGTACTGCAGCGGCGCACCAAGAACAACCCGGTGCTGATCGGCGAGCCCGGCGTCGGCAAGACCGCCATCGTCGAAGGCCTGGCACAGCGCATTGTCAACGGTGAAGTCCCGGACGCGCTCAAGGACAAACGGCTGCTGGTGCTGGACATGGGCGCCTTGATCGCGGGGGCAAAGTATCGCGGTGAATTCGAGGAACGCCTGAAAGCGGTGCTCAATGACCTGGCCAGGCAGGAAGGGAGCATCATCCTTTTCATCGACGAAGTACATACCATGGTTGGCGCCGGCAAGGCCGAAGGCGCCATGGACGCCGGCAACATGCTTAAACCGGCCCTCGCCCGCGGCGAACTGCACTGCATCGGCGCCACCACCCTGAACGAATACCGGGAGCACGTGGAAAAGGACGCCGCGCTGGAGCGCAGGTTCCAGAAGGTCCTCGTCGATGAACCCTCCATCGAAGATACGATCGCCATCCTGCGCGGTCTCAAGGAGCGTTACGAGGTGCACCATAACGTGCAGATCACGGACCCGGCGATCGTCGCGGCGGCCACGCTTTCGCACCGCTATATCACCGACCGGCAGCTGCCTGACAAGGCCATCGATCTGATCGATGAAGCCGCGAGCCGAATAAGCATCGAGATAGATTCCAAGCCCGAGGCAATGGACCGGCTGGAGCGGCGCTTGATCCAGATGAAGATTGAACGCGAGGCTCTGAGGAAAGAGTCCGACGAGGCTTCAAAAAAACGGCTGGAAAATCTCGAAAAGGAAATAAACAAGGTCGAACGCGAATATTCCGATCTCGAGGAGATCTGGACAGCCGAGAAGGCCGCGCTGCAGGGTGCCCACCAGGTCAAGGAAAAACTGGAGCGGGCCCGCCTCGAATTCGAGACCGCGCGGCGCGCCGGGGACCTGAACCGCATGTCCGAGCTGCAGTATGGCGTGATTCCCGAGCTGGAAAAACTACTCAGGGAATCCGGCGCATCGGAAACAAGGGGCCTCAAACTCCTGCGTAACAAGGTCACGGAAAACGAGATCGCGGAAATCGTGTCCAAGTGGACGGGCATTCCGGTC
>CAZXGW010000001.1:49663-52941 GCA_964640355.1 uncultured Enterobacteriaceae bacterium | reverse complement strand
AAATTGTCATCCTCGTCCGGGATCGACCAGCGGAATTCTTCGGAGAGCAGCATCTGCGCCCCGTGGAGCACGAGACGCTCGCCGGCGCTGACGCCTTCCTCGACAAACCAGCCGTCACGGCCTTCCCGGTAGTTAACCAGCGCGCGGCGGACGAAAGTCTCGCTGTCCTTCTGCAGGTATACCCAGGGCCTGTCCACGTACCAGATGATTGAATCGGCGGGAACGGTTACGCCCGGGATCGGTGCATCGTCCGTGGGTATTCTGACGTCCACGCGCATGGCGGTGCGCAGCCTGCCGGCGGGGGTATAAAAATAATGGGTCTCGCCCTGGATCAGGGCATCGGCATGCAGTGCCGGCGAGATATAGAATGCCTCCTGTGCCTCCGGGCCGTTTCCCCGGCTGACCTGCGCCGTGCCGGCATTGTCGGGCAGGGTCCGCCCATCCCGCAGGGTGACCAGAAGTAGCAGGTACTCGTTTGTCATGAGCTTCCCGAAGACTTCGTTATCCTCCAGCGCCCAGCGGACGAGTTCCTCGCCCCAGGCCTGCACCGCCTCGCCGCGGATATCCTCCTTTTCCCGCAACCGTGCGTTGACCAGCGCCTGATCGGCCAGCCATTGCGCTTTCGCCTGCTGCAACTGCCGCTCCGAGATGTTCGAGGCTTCCCCGTGCAGCACCCGCAGACGTTCATGGTCCTGCCGCGAGGCGAGAAGGGCGGATTCGGCGATCTGTTTTTCAGATTCGGCCGCGCGGTAACGGGAACGGAACTCGAGCAGCGGCCGGATATCGACGACCCTGCCAGAAGCCGGGATGACGGGCGCGAGTGTCGCCTGTTCCAGAATGATGACTTCTATGCCTGCCTGCTGCTGGATTTGCCACGGGAGGTTAACGGCGATATCGCCGTTGACGACATCCACCGTACCCGTCTCATCACTATCGTCTTCCTCCGCGTTATCGCGATCGCCTGACACGAGTGCCTGCAATTTCCCGAAATAACCGCTCTCCCCGCTGCGCGGCATGACATCAAACACGAATGCGGCAACGGCGACGGTCATGGCGAGCACGATGATTTCAATGGCGTATTTCATATTCAGGATCCCGGGGGTTTCAATCGCCCGCGGCATTTCCGGGGCGATCCGCTTGCACCGCGTAAGCCGGTATGCGCCCGTTTAACAGGGGGTAATGAACGGCGTCTTCAAGCCGCCCCACGGCATTGATGACACCCTGCTGCAGGGACGCGGCGGCCTGTTCGGCCGCCAGGGTTTCAAGCCGGCTCCGGTGCAACTGGAGATGATCGACGTAACCCAGTTCAAATTGCCGGAGCATCTGGCGTTCCCGTTCGCGCACTTCCCCGAGCAGCGCTTCCGACTGCGCAAGCGCACCGGCCTCGGCGGACAGGCGCGCCCGCGCCGCCGCCAGTTCATTCAAGGCGCGCGACTGCAAATCCAGAAACGCGGCCTGCAGGACCTCGCGCCCGGCCAGCGCCTCCCTCACGGGCCCTTCATTCACGGGCTGGAACAGCGGCAGGACCCAGGCCGCACCGAGCGCCCATATCTTATCATCCTGATCGAAAACGAAACCGGGGGAAAGGACGATGTCCGGAAACTGCTTTTCCATCTCGAGACGCAGGGCTGCCTCATGCGCCGCGTATTCCTGCAACGCTTTCCGGATATCGAAACGCCCGAGCAGGGCCAGCGACTGCAGGTCCTTTTCCGCCAGCACCGCGTCGGCGGAAAAATGCGCGACATCCTGGAAACCGAGATCAACGGCGTCCAGCGCCGCGGCGGGAATCCCGGCGGCGGCCGCGAGGGCATGATGGGCATCCACCAGGGCGATCTTCCGGCTGTTCAGGGCCAGCCTGGCGCGCTGCAAATCGAGGCGGGTGGCGCTGACCTCGAATTCGCTGGCGAGACCGAGGGCGAGTCTGCGTTCCAGCATCTCCAGGATCTCGCCGGTAATCTCCGCCTGCTGTCGTAAATACTCTTCATCCCGGCGCAGGGCGTAAACGTCGAGATAGCGCTGCCGCAGGCGGCTGTAGATGTTCCATGCGCCGACCCGGATGTCCGTTGCCGCCGCGGCGCTTTCCGCCGCCGCCTGATCCTGACGGGCCCGGCGCTTGTCCGCACGCTCGAAGACAACATCCAGGATGACACCGATCAGCCACGGGGACCGGCCGCCGGACGTGTCGCTGTGATGCTCGAAAGGAAAACCGATCCGGGGATTGATGCGCTGTGATGAAATCTCTTCCCTGATCCTGGCCGCGCCATGCCGGGCGATCGCGATCTGCAATTCCGGATTGAAATAGTACGCCGCGAGCGTGAGCGTCTCCAGGTCCCACTCCGCGCGCGGCCACGGGTTGACGGCGTAACCGTAATCCCGCATGAATTCCCGAAGGCCCGCGTCATCCAGCCGCCTGGCCGCCAGGGTACCGGCGATGGTTTCCGGTTGCAGGGGCTCAGGTTCGAAGTGATACTTCGCGCAGCCACAAACAAGACATGACAGGCAGGCAACGATGGTCAACTGGCGGGGAGACATTGAAGATCTTGTTTGAAAAACCGTATCCTGCATTACAGCCTGTCGTCAGGCTTATTCTTGATTCGGTGGTGGAATGATCAGGGTATTGTTGTATTTATTGCTGCCGTTGTTTATCCCGTCGACTGCAACCGGGGTTGAGGACACGCAGGATATTTGCACCGAATACCTGCATGAACGTACGGAGGCCGGCCCCGGGCCGGAACCAGAAGGCAGTATACCTTATGGTACCGGGCTTTTATGGAAAATCGGGCATGAATCGGGCACCAGCGTCCATCTTTTCGGGACCATCCACTCACAGGACAGACTCGTGATCACCCTGCCTCCGGCCGTGCGGCTTGCCCTTGCGCAGAGCCGGAGGCTGGTGCTGGAGGTGGTGCCGGGTGCAGAGGCCGATCGGGTATTTGCCGAGGCCCTCTATTTCGGCGATGGCACGGAACTCGAGGCGCTGCTTGATCGCTCCGTCTACCGGCGCCTGGAGGAGTTGATTGCGGCGTATGGCATCACGGGGGAGAACGTTGCCCGGCTCAAACCCTGGGCAGCCTTCACCCTGATCGGGCGCCCCCGGCCGGTCAACGCCCCGACCCAGGAGTCCATGCTGATGCAGGCGGCGCTGGCGGCAAACAAAATGATACGAGGCCTGGAATCCATGGAAGAACTGGTGGCGGCGCTGGACGGCATCAGCCGGGACGATCAGATCGAAATTCTCAACGATACCGTCTGCAATCACGCAAGCCTGATCCGGAACA
>CAZXGW010000001.1:48214-49563 GCA_964640355.1 uncultured Enterobacteriaceae bacterium | reverse complement strand
GCCATGAATTATAGGCCGGGCTGTACGGCGGGGAAAAGGCACGGCGAAGGCACACCGGGATGAACAGCGATCGCCACCTGCACCATGTCATCATCGTCGGCGGCGGCGCCGGCGGCCTCGAACTCGCCACGCAGCTCGGCAACAGGCTGGGTAAAACAAAAAAAGCGCTCATCACCCTGGTCGACTGCAACCTCACCCACGTCTGGAAGCCCCTGCTGCACGAAATCGCCGCCGGCTCGCTGAATTCATACGAGGATGAACTGAGCTACATGGCCCAGGCCCACTGGCATCATTTTTCGTTCCGGCTCGGAAGAATGGATCGCCTGGACCGGGAAAAACGTGAAATCGGCCTCGCGCCCACGCTGGATGAAGAGGGCAACGAATATATACCGCGCCGGGCCTTCCGCTACGACACCCTGGTGATCGCCGTGGGCAGCATTACCGATGATTTCGGCCTGCCCGGGGTGAAAGAGCACTGCGTGTTTCTCGACACCAGGCACCAGGCGGACCGGTTTCACCAGCTTCTGTTGAGAAATTACTTTGCCGCGCACACGCGCCATGAGCCGCTGCGGGAAGGGCAACTGCACATCGCGATCGCGGGGGCGGGCGCCACCGGCGTGGAGCTGTCCGCAGAGCTGCACGAAGCCAGCCGCCAGCTCGTTGAATACGGCCTCGACAGGATCACGCCCGAGAAGGATGTGAAGATAACGATCATCGAGGCCGCCGATCAGATCCTGCCCGCCCTGCCCGCCAGGCTCGCCGGCCAGGCGGCAAAAGCCCTGGGGAAGCTGGGCATCAGGATCCTCACCGGGCAGCGCATTACCGAAGCAACGGCGGAGGGTTTTCACACGCACCGCGGCGATTTCATTCCCGCGGAGATGAAGGTCTGGGCAGCCGGCATCAGGGCGCCGGATTTCCTGAAGGGGCTCGACGGGCTCGAGACAAACAGCATGAACCAGCTCGTCGTGAGGCGGACATTGCAGACGACGCGGGATGAAAACATCTTCGCCTTCGGTGACTGCGCGTCCTGCCCGTTGCACGGCGATGACGGGACGGTTCCGCCGCGGGCACAGGCCGCCCACCAGCAGGCCGCCATGCTGGTGCATTCCCTCCGGCGCCGGATCGAGAACCGATCACTGCCGGAGTACCGGTACGTCGATTACGGATCGCTGATCCACATGAGCCGCTATTCAACGGTCGGCAGCCTGATGGGCAACCTTGCGGGCAAGCTGTCCGCCGACATCATGATCGAGGGCGTGCTGGCGCGCCTGGTGTACCTGTCGCTCTACAAGATGCACCAGTATGCCCTGCACGGCTTCTGCCGCGTCGCCCTGTCGACGCTGGCCAAT
>CAZXGW010000001.1:12137-48114 GCA_964640355.1 uncultured Enterobacteriaceae bacterium | reverse complement strand
TTTATGCGTGATTATTTCCATGCCTCAAGCATTTTTTTCAGGTTGTCAAACCCCGCCTGGTAGATGCCCTGGATGGCTTCAATGGCGTCGCCTTCGGGGGCCCCTTTCGGCACGAATTCAGAGGACCATTCGACAATGCTGTTGCCCTGCCCATCATCCTTGACCCGGATCGTCGCGATATAATCGGCGACGGGCAGGGGGCTGTCGATGATCGAGTAGGAATACACCCGCTCGTTGTCGTCCACCCGTTCCAGCTTCTCCACGACGGTGCCGCCGCCGGCCAGACTCAAACGGCGCACCATCCCTTCCTTTTCCAGTACGCTCTTTTCCACGGCGGGATGCCAGTCGGGGAGGGCATTGAACCCGCCGATGAGATCCCACACCTTCTGGGGTGCCACTTTAAAGTCCGCCTGCATCGTTACTTTCGCCATTTCACGCCTCCTCCTGATCCATCGCTGCTTCAATCCGCGCGCGGCAGGCTGCCTGCCCCCGCTGGCCGGGTTTCATGCCACCGCGGCGGTAAGATTGGGCCCGCTACTTCAGGTGATATTTTTTCATGCGATAACGCAAGGCCATGCGGGTGATGCCTAATATACGTGCTGCCCTGGAGACATTCCACCCGGTTCTCTCCAGCGCCTGTTTGATGAGCAACACTTCCGCCGAATCCAGCGTCAAATCCTCAAGGTCGCGAACCGGTTCGCCGGCGTTGGAGGCACTCCCGGGAGAGAGGGACATGGCTTCGGCGCCAAGTTCGCCGCCGCCGGTCAGCAACACGGCCCGTTCAATCAGGTGTTTCATCTCGCGCACGTTGCCCGGCCAGGGGTTTTTCAGCATGGCTTCCTCCGCATCCTTGCGGAAGACGGGTTTATCCAGGCCGTAACGGCGCGCCGTCTGCTCCGCAAAATAATTCGCCAGGATCATGATGTCACCTTCCCGTTCCCTGAGCGGCGGGAGAGTAATGTTCAGCACGTTGAGCCGGTAATACAGATCGGATCGGAACTCGCCCTGCTCAATCAATTCACCGACGTCCCGGTTCGTGGCCGCAATGATCCACGCGGCCACCGGCCGCTCCCGGGTCGTGCCAACCCGCCGCAGCGTTCGGCGTTCAAGTACGGCCAGCAGCTTGGACTGCAGGCCCGGCGGCAGTTCGGCAATCTCGTCGAGAAACAGCACGCCGTCTTCAGCCGCCTCGATCAGCCCGGTGCGTGCGATGTGGGCATTGGTGAAGGCGCCTTTTTCATGGCCGAACAGCTCCGCCTCGATCAGGTCCTTGGGCAGCGAGGCGCAATCCACGTGGACGAAAGGCCGATCCCGGCGGCGGCTGCCGGCGTGCAGCAGCCTGGCGAGGACGTCCTTGCCCGTACCGGTTTCGCCGAGGATCAGCACCGTCGGGGGGATCGAGTCCGTGGCCTGGGTGAGGCGGGCGATCTGCTCCACCTGGCGGCGCACGGCGGCAATCGCCCGGCATTCGCCGAGGAACACGACGCCTTCCGCGGCATGCTGTTCCCGCTTGGTGGAATACGTCAGTTTCTTCGTCAGTTCGCTTTTATCGAGCACCTTCTCGACGTTAATCAGCAGCTCGTCGAGGTCCACGGGTTTTTTCAGGTAATCCGAGGCGCCCAGTTTCATCGCGGCCACGGCATCCTCCAGCTCCCCGTAAGCCGACATCACGAGCACCGCCGCGTTCGAGTTGTGCCGGTTCCTGATGTCCGACAGGAAATCCAGGCCCGAGCCGTCAGGCAACCGCATGTCCAGCAGCACCAGGTCGGGGGACAATTCCCGGAATTTCCTGTCCGCCGATTTCAGATCGCCCGCGATCTGGCTTAGATAACCCGACCGCTCCAGGTGTTTCTGTACCGCCCGCGCAAAAACGCTTTCATCCTCCACGATCAGCACCTGCCTCTCCGTTGCCGGCAGTTTCACCGGTTCCAGGGACGCGTCAGAATCGTGTTTCATTCGCTGATTTCCTCGATCACCCTGATCGGCGCGGTAATTATCGCTTTGGTTCCATTCCCCTTTTCCGACGTAAACCTGAGTTTCCAGCCGTGCTGCTGGCAGATCTTGAAGGCGATGGGGATGCCGAGCCCGGTACCGAAACGCTTCGTGCTGAGGCCCGGGGTCAGCTTGTCCGGTTTCGGGTCAAAGGGCAATCCGGGCCCGCTGTCCTGGATCCGGATTTCCAGGTTTGCATCCTCCCTGGCCATTTCCACGACCAGCGAGGAATTTTCCGGTGAGGCGTCCACGGCATTGGCCAGCAGCGCATAGATGGACTGTTCCATCAGGTCCGGGTCGGCGTTGAGGCGCGCGTCGCTTTTCCAGCCCACCTTTTCGACCGTGATGTTTTTTTCATCGAGCCTCGGCTTGAGCAGGGAGAGCGCGGCGTCAATCATCTGGCTCGCGTAGACCAGCCGGTAACTCGGTCTCAGCGGGTGCAGGTAGGACACCAGCGCGTTCACCCACCTGCCCAGCCGGTCAATCGTGTCCAGGATTGCCTGCCTGCTCTCTTTCAGTTCCTCCTCGCTTTCCACATCATCCAGCACCTGGGCGGTAGCACGGATGCTGGCCAGGGGGTTGCGGATGTTGTGCGCCACGACGGGCACCAGGGCGCCGAGGGCTGCCTGCTTTTCGCTTTCGACCAGGGCATTCCGGCTCGCCTCGAGATCCCTCGCCATGCCGTTTATGGTCCTGGCCAGCTCGGCCACCTCGTCCACGCCCGTCGCCGGGATGGTAAGGTTCAACCGGCCGCGGCTGATGTGCTGGGCGCCTTCAATCACGTGCGACATGGGCTGCACGAACTCACGGTTCATGATGCTGCGCGCATAAAGCACGATCATGACCGCCAGCACCAGCGGTATGGGAATCAGCACCGGCGCGAGCCGGGTCCAGCGTTCCAGCACCGCGTCAAGCGCCTCGTGCTTCACCGACAACATGGATTTCATGGCCTGGTACTCATCTTCAAACTTGCCCACCATCCCTTCCGCGAACCTCGGATCGAGGATCTTCAGGCGCACCTGCCGGCTGATCATGTACGGATCGGTAAAGATCTTGTTCGTGTCTTTCTGGATTTCCCGGTAGGACACCTGCAGATCCTGAATCGCCAGATCTTCGTCGGGGTGCGCGGCGTTCTGCCTCAGCGTATTGAACTGCCGGTCAATCCGGCGCGAATATTCCCCGTAGAGTTCAAGTGCCCGGGGTTCTTCCAGCAGCCTGGCGCGGATGGCAACCTGGATCTGGCGGAACAGCTCTCCCCGAATCTGCTCGATACCGTATACGAGGTTATGGATCCGCACCGATTCGGTGGAATACTGCTGCCAGAAGTAGGCGGACAGGCCGCCGAGCAGCCCCGTGACGGCCACCAGCAGCAGGAAGGCAATTTCATGAATGAAAAGAAGTTTCCGGAGTGAGCCGGGGCGCTTGATGATCATGGGCAGAGTATAACGAATTCACACCGAGATTGGTTCATAACGACCAGCTTCCGGGCGGCATCAGCCATCACGCGCCAAAGTCCCCGCCAGGTGGACGCGGATCAGCCGTCTGCCATAATCCAGGAAACTCATACAATGTATTGAAATATAGATATATTTTAAACAATATCCCGACTTGCCTCTCACATGGCATGAATCATGCTGTATATACTGCCGTACCACACCGGTACCCCGGTGTCACCGGGTCTTGAAAAACTTGTCACTTGAAACTTTTGAGGTGAATAACATGAAGTGGGAAACTCCGGATTACAGTGATATCCGTTTTGGTTTCGAAGTCACGATGTACATTAACAACAAGTAATGTACTGACTGCCAAAGTCAAAACCGCAAGGGGCCGCAAGGCCCCTTGTTTTTTGTGCCGCCGCTGACCGGGCGGCGGTCCGGCCCCGCGCTGCGGAGCCTGAACCGCCAGGTACCCCCGCCACCTTGCCGGCACTGCCTCCCCCAATCACCTGTTCGAGACAGTCACCCGGACAATAAACATTTTGTCAGCGGCGCGGGAAGCGTTATAGTTTTAGCCCCAGCGGGAAGTCAAAAGTCAGCTAATAACCGGGCGTGACCGGTACGGGACGGCGGAAAACGGCTGCATTTCTGCAGTGCGGATTTCCCTATAAAATTACGGGGCGGGGACCACGCATAATAGAAACACAATGACACGATCTGGAATCGGGTTGGCAATGCGGGGAGTGTGCCTGGGGGCGCTGGGGATGTTGATTTGCGGCGTCTGCCCGGCGATGGACAGCGATTACGCTCTCCTGATATTCAAGTCTGAACAGCGGCTGAACGTGGTTAAAGGTGAACGAACGGTAAAGCAGTACCGGATCGCCTACGGCAAGGGGGGCAAGGGAACGAAGCGGGAGATCGGGGACAAGAAAACTCCCGTCGGCGTGTACAAGATCGTCGATTTCAAGAACGACAGCCGGTTTCACTATTTCATGCACCTCGATTACCCGAACCTGCTCGATGCCTGGTACGGGTACAAGAACCGGATCATTTCCGCCAATGAGTTCAAGAGAATCGCCCATGCCGTCAAATACAGGGAAAAACCGCCCCAGGACACGCGGCTCGGCGGTTATATCGGCATACATGGCCTCGGCAATACCACTGAAAGTAAATTGAGAATCCATGACGAGATCAACTGGACCGAAGGCTGCATCGCCCTGACCAACGAGCAGATTGACGACCTGAAAAAATACGTCACCATCGGCACGAAGGTCGTGATACGGGAATAACCGGTCAGCGCATCACCGCCCCGCTCCCGCATGCAGACCTTAATCTTTCCTCTGCGAAACATGATTGCCCCTTTAAGCCGGATCATTGATCATGCGCGCCGCAGCCGGACGGACCCATGCCGCGGGCGGTGACGGCCGGTTTTCCGTGGCGGGAACGATGACCCGGGGACCGCACCATTTGCTGCTCGTGTGGACGATATTTACGGGCATTGTCGTCTTTTCCCTGTTTGTGGCCTGGCAGGAGGGCGTGATTCTTGCGCTCTTTGCCGGCGACAAAAGCAAGATTTCCTTTGCCATAACGCTGCTCTTCCTCGTCATGACCGCGCACTGCGCGCGGCGGATTTGCCTCGTATCCACCCAAATCAATGATTCCAGGCGGGTGGAGAAACTCATTCGGGAAAGTTCCGGGTTCGAGCTGAACGGGAAGGATGACCGCGTCCATGTCAACGGCGGTGCCTCGCTGCCGGACTGCCTGGTGGCCAGCTACCTGCACGACCTCCTGCACAAGGGCGGCAACAGGAACGGCGGCGATCCGGCGGCCGCCGGCAACGAGCTCATCGGGGTTTACGAATCCAGGCTGAAGGGCCCGCACGACATCGGCTGGTTCATGGCCGATCTGATGATCAAGATGGGGCTGCTCGGCACGATCATTGGTTTCATCATGATGCTGGCCTCGGTCGCCAACATCACCGACTTCGACGTCACAACCATGCAGAAAGTGCTGAAGCAGATGAGCGCGGGCATGGGCACGGCACTGTATACGACCCTGGCCGGCCTGACCTGCAGCATGCTTGTGGCCGCGCAATATCAGATGCTCGACCGCGGCGTCGATGAACTGATCGAGACGACCCGGCACCTGACCCAGGTTTACATCCTGCCGAGAATCACGTAGCCCGATGCCCGCGAGAAAACGCCTGCAGTCCGATCCCTTTACGGATCTGCTGTTCAATGCGCTGCTGGGATTCACTTTCCTGTTCCTGGTCGCCATCATGTTCATGAACCCCGAGGCGAAAACGGGCATCATCGATCCCAAGGCGGAATACATCATCACAGTCACATGGGAAGACAACAATCCCGACGATATCGACACGTGGGTGGAAGATCCCGACGGGCGGGTGATCTGGTTCCGGAATCCCGAGGCGGGCCTGCTGCATCTCGACCGGGACGACAGGGGCCTCGTAAACGATACGATATCGATCAACGGCGAACTGGTCCAGAACCCCCTGAACCAGGAAGTCGTGACCATCCGCGGCGTGGTGGCGGGTGAATATGTCGTCAACCTCCATTACTATGCCACCGAGACCGGCAAGCCCGTGGACGTGAACGTCAGGATGGTGAAGGTCAACCCCGCGCTCGAAGTCGTCTATTACGGAACGTTGACGCTTGAAAGCAAGGGCGAGGAAAAAACGGCGTTCCGGTTCAGGATAGGCAGGGACGGAAAAATCACCGGCATCAATTTCCTGCCGAAGCCGCTGGTTTCTCTCGGGTAAACGCGCGCCTTAGAATATCACCCGGGGATAAAATCATTTTGAACCGGTCTCCAGATCAGCGACCGCAGCGTTCTTGAGACCGTTTCCGCAAAGGACGAGACATGGTAACCCTAAGCATCGCCGGCCTGGTGGCCGCGTACGTTCTCATCGCCCTGCTGCTCCTCAGCGTCAATCTCTACTCGAACTGGTCGTGGCAAGTAAAGACCGGCACGGTCGTCATCACGTCGGCTTTTTACATCGTCACCTACCTGTCATTTCCGCCGCTGCTCGGGTGGCCCGCAGCCGACAACCCGCCGGAACGCTTCCGGCTGATCGCGGCCCACGTGGAACAACCTGACAAGATCACCGGCGATGAAGGCGCGGTTTACCTCTGGCTGGCGCGCATCGAAGACCTGTCGTCGCCGGCCCCGCCGCGCGCCTACCGGCTGCCTTATTCCAGCGCGCTGCACGAACTGGTCATCAACGTGAAATCGAAACTCGATAAAGGCATCCCGCAACTGGGCGAGTTCAACGAGACCCGCCGGAACCTGATCGATGAACTGAGGGACGCGCCCCGATCCGGCCAGGAATCTGTTAATATACAATTCTATGATTTACCCGACCCCCTGTTTCCGGACAAGTAACTGATCGCGATCATGATGAAACATAAACACGCCGCCCTGTACATGTCCGCGGCCTTCCTGGCCGTGATGTCCTTCGCCGCGGCGGCCGTACCCGAATCCGGGAAGAAAATCGATGTCGCGTGCATCCAGTCACCTGATCACAGGACGCTGGACTGCACCTACCGGGCAGGCTCGCCTGAATCGATCCTGGGCGTATCCGCCTATGCCGGTGACACGTACCTGCCGGTGAGGGAAAACGTCACCTATCCCTGGCCGGATGCCGTCACGGCCATCCTGTTTGTCGTCGACACCAGCGATCCGGGCAGGCAGAACGTCATCGAAAAAAACCAGGCCCACATCGAAGCGCTGTTCGGAAAGATCGCGGCCCACCATCGCATCGGTCTCGCCAGCTTCGACAAGGTCCTGCGGGTTGAGGCCCCCCTCGGATCCACGCCGACCCAGGTGCTCGAGGCGACCAGGACATTGCGTGCCATCGGAATGACGACTGAACTTTACCGGAGCGTCATGACCGCGGTCGAACTGCTGGACAAAACACAGGCTGACCGCAAGGCCATTTTCCTGTTTTCCGACGGCCTGGCGGAAGACAAGGCGTATTTCCACCAGGACGTGGTGGCCGCGGCGAGAAAGGCAGGCGTGATCATCACGAGCTTCGGCTACCAGCGATCGATAGCCCAATCCGTGGCCCTGCAGACCCTGCGCCGTCTGAGTGAAGAAACCGGCGGCCTGTTCGTGGATACGGGCAGCGACTACAGCCTGCCCGCGGGTATCCTGGACGCTCCCTACGATCGTATCGAAAGCGGCGGGAGGCTGAGCGTGGATATCTCGCTGGTCATCGTGCCGGAGGCGAATGAAAAGATCGCGGTAAATCTGAATTTCAGCCTGGAAAGCGGGGAGGACAGGGTCAATTTCACGGTCACCAACCCCGAGGCGGCCGCGCCGGTCGCCGAACCGCCCGTGATACAGCCGACGGCCCCGCCGGTAGCCACGCCGGTGCGGGAGCCCCCTCCGATCCGGGTCATCACCACGCCGGCACCGGCAAAACCCGTGGACACCTGGATCTGGGTAGGGATACCGATTGCCCTGGTGATCGTACTGCTGATCACCATTGCCTCATTTTTCCTCCTGCTGCGACGCCAGGAGAAAAAACCGGAGGCGCCCGCGGCATTCAGCGACTTTAAACCCTATGCCTACCTCATCCTGCAGGACGAAACCAAAAAGCGCTATCCCATTACGCGCACGTCCTGGCGAATCGGGCGCAGCCGGGACAATGAACTGACGCTGGTCGACAACTCGGTATCCAGGCGCCACGCCGAGATTCACCGGGACAAGGGCGATGTCTTTACCATCATCGACCTCGACTCGCTGAACGGCGTCTACGTCAACAACAACAAGATTCACCGTCACAGGCTGCACGAAGGGGATATCATCGAGATTGGCGACATCTCCCTGCGCTTTACCCTGTTGCCGGTGGAGTATTCCGTGGAAGAATCAACGGTAATGCAGAACACCAAGGTCCCGGTCACTCATTGAGATGATCCCGGCGGGACCGTGGCCAGCCAGCGCTCCAGCAGCGCCCTGATGTCGGGCTCCTGCAGTTTCACCACCTGATCCCCGAACCAGAACGCCCCTTTCTCGGAAATCAGCCGCGCCATCCTGCCGGCGCAGGCACGCCCGTTCCCGTCAACACAGCGGCCGGGATCGGCGGCCAGCAGGGCGAGCGCCGCGCCCAGGACCCGCACCCTGTCATCTTCGCCCGGGGCGAACGGTTGGCCGGGACCGGCGGGCGCGCTTCCCGCGCCGGACTTCTTCACGGTCCGATCGATGAAATCAAGCAGCGCCGCCAGGCCTTCGGGGACATGGACGCGGCTCACCGCCGCCCAGCGAAAGGCGTCGAAAGGCCGTATGCGCCAGGCCTCAGGGTCATCTTCGCCATTGATGACCGGCAACAGTCCCTGCGCCACACACCGGCGTGCATGATCCCAGAGCGCGTCGAGTTCAGCGTCGCCCAGAAGACCTTCAGCCGTTCCGGCAAGGCGATCGGGATCCAAACCGGCCAGCAATGGCAGGGCCTCCGCCCGCAGGCGCCAGGATTCCTTAACCACCCACCGCTCATACAGCCGCTGCCTCTCGACAGTTTCCGCACCATAGAGTTCTCGTTCGCGCTGTCTTAACCTATCGCTTAAAGCGGCCTCTGCGTCATGACCGGCTGGCTGGCCAGGCGGTCGCGAAGACGCGTCTTGATTCCAGGTACGAGAAAAAATCCGTTCGATGATTTTCTTTATAGACCGCATGCTTTTCGGGTACGACGGTCAGCCATCGTTTACCGCCAGTGAGATCTCCCAGCCGTCCTCCTCCTTCCCGGCGCTGAACTGTTCGTCCACCCACAGTCCCGCCACGGCGGCCAGGGTATCGTCGAGATACAGCAGGGGGATTCGGTCGCGGCGCCAGGGCGGTATGCCCGCTTCCTGAAAAAGCTTCTTGAGTTCACGGGTATGCTTTCTGCCGGCGGGACGAATCCGCTCTCCTCCTGTCCTGAATCTCACATCGACCTTGTCGCCGGCCACGGCGTCTGCCCGCAGTCCCGCTCCTTTCACCGGCCTGGCCACCAGTCGTCCTACCTTCAGCTCGAGCGGTTCCGGCAGTCGCCAGACGTACCGTGCCCCGTGATCGCCTTCTTCCAGCGGGGTCATGGCGTAGACGCGATCCCGGTAGCGCCGGACTTCTGTCCCCCCGAAACGCACGCAGGGAAGGCTGTCGGCCCGCGCCTCGAACAACTGATCGATGATGTTTTCGACGATCCTGGCGCCGGGGATGGACGCCCTCGTGGTCTTCAACCAGTAGCGCAACAGGTTTCTTTTTCTCGGCAGCGACAGGCGATTGACCGCGGGGACCATCAGTGCCCCGCCTGCCGGATCCTGCGCCGCCGCGAGGTCAAGGGCTGCCATGTCATCCAGCAACGCCGCCAGATCCGCCTGGTGTTCCGCGGCGCGCGCCAGGGTGGCGCCGGCCGACGGCCAGCGCCCGGCAATCACCGGCATCACCCTGCAGCGGATAAAATTGCGATCGAGACCGGTATCCACGTTGCTCTCGTCCTCGACCCAGGAGAGGTTTTCCCGGCGCGCATAATCGGCGATGTCGTTGCGGGTCACGGCCAGCAGGGGCCTTGCCAACCATCCCGCGCCGAAGGGCCGGATCGCCGGCATACCGGCCAGCCCCTCCGCCCCGGCGCCGCGCAGCAACCGCAGCAGCACCGTCTCGGCCTGGTCGTCCCGGTGATGCGCCGTCAGCAGGACATCATCCTGACCGACGCACCGGCCAAGCGCCCGGTAGCGCAGCGCCCGCGCGCGCGCCTCGGGGCCCTGCGACCCGCCGCCCCGGGCGTCAATTTCCATCATTTCGAAGGCGATGCGCCGTGCTTCGCAGAACGCGCGGCAATGCGCCGCCCAGGCGCCGGCATTGCGACTCAGGCCATGATTGACGTGCACGGCAAAAAGGTTCAGTCCGTCAAATTCCTGCATCCGGTGAAGGGCATGGAGTAAAACGGTGGAATCGATGCCGCCGCTGAAGGCGACCACGAAACGCCGGCGCCCGCGGTCCTCAGGCAGCTTCTGCAAGATTTCCCTGATGCGGGAAAATAATGACAAAGAACCGTTCAAGCCTTGTGTACAACATCCGCTGCCGTTGACGGCGCCGAAACGATGATCAGGTATTGAAAAACCCGAACTGCCGGAGGCGTTTCTTGCGTTCGGCCACCAGCGTGGCCCCGTCAACGGCGGACAGTTCGTTCAGCGTCTTCGCCAGGGTCTCGCCGAGGCAGGCGGCGGCACCGTCGTAATCACGGTGGGCGCCGCCCAGCGGCTCGCTGACGATTTCATCCACCAGCCCGAGTTCATGTAACCTCTTCGCGGTAATGCCCATGACCTCGGCGGCCTCTTCCGCCTTGTCCGCGCTTTTCCACAGGATGGAAGCGCAGCCCTCGGGGGAAATGACCGAATAGGTACTGTATTCAAGCATCATCAGCCTGTCACCCACGCCGATGGCCAGCGCCCCCCCGGATCCACCTTCGCCGATCACGGTGGCAATCACCGGGGTTTTCAGCTCCGACATGACGAGCAGGTTTCTCGATATTGCCTCGCTCTGCCCCCGCTCTTCCGCGCCGATGCCGGGATAGGCGCCGGGGGTGTCGATAAACGTGAGCACGGGCAGCCGGAACCGCTCCGCGAGCTGCATGATGCGCAGGGCCTTGCGGTAGCCTTCCGGTTTCGGCATGCCGTAATTCCGGTAGAGGCGTTCCCGGGTATCCCGCCCCTTCTGGTGCCCCACCATGGCTACCGGCCTGCCGTTGAATCTCGCCAGGCCGCAGATGATGGCCGGATCATCCGCGAAATTCCGGTCGCCATGCAGTTCGTCGAAATCCGTGAACAGGCGTGCGATGTAGTCCAGCGTGTAGGGCCGCAGGGGATGTCGCGCCACCTGGGAGATCTGCCAGGCCGACAGCGATGAAAATATGGATTCGATCAGGTCCCGGCTGCGTTTCTGCAGACGGGCGATCTCGTCGTTGATGTTGATCTCCTTGTCATCCCCCACGTACCGCAACTCTTTTATCTTGGCGTCGAGTTCGGCGATGGGCTGCTCGAAATCAAGGAAGTTCATCGCCGGCTCGCGATGTTCGGCCGCATGATTGTTATTTGTCGTGATCCTGTTTGCCATAAAAGTCAGCCCGCACGGCGGCGTGTTCCGGAGGCTTACTGGACGGTGTATTCCACCATGACGTTATCCCTGCCAAACGAATTTCTCAGCAGGTCGAGCAGGCTGTCATTCAGCCTGACTTTCCAGTGATCGCCGAGATCGAGGCGGCAACGCGCTTTTCCGTTCCGGTACTCGATTCCCACCCGGCAGGTGCCGGAACAGTAGGGGACGAGCGTCCTGCGCAGTTTTTCAATCGTCTCCCTGTTCGATCTTTCTTCTGTAATCCTGAGTTTCAGCGCGGCGAATCTGCTCCTCGCCTGATCCATATTATAGATTTCCCTGGCGATAATCGAGTAACCGCTCTCTATGAAATCGTCCGGGACCACTTCTCCCCTTACGATAATCAGCTGATCCTTTGTCAACAGGCTCCGGTATTCATTGAACTTGTCCGAATAAACCGTCAGGTTTGCGCGCGCGGTGCGATCATCCAGCAGGATTTCCGCCATCCTTCCGCGGATACCGGAGCGCGCCCGGATCCGGTGTATGTAGCCGGCGACGATCACGCTGCCCATGCTGATGTCCTTCAACGGCGTGGTGATCAATTTTTTCAGTTCATCCTCGTAGCGGGTGATCGGATGGCCCTTGAGGTAAAACCCCAGGGTTTCCTTCTCGCCCGCCAGGCGTTCTTCCTCGCCCCAGTCCTGCACCCTGATAAATTCGCTGTCGGTGCCGCCGCCGGCGCCTGGCTGGAGAAAATCGCCGAGGCCGAACATGTCGTTCTGCCCGGTGCAGGCGTTTTTGTGGTACTGGTCCGCGAGCTGCAGTGCCTTGTCCAGGCTCGCCAACATGCTGCTCCTGCCCGGCCCGAGGTCATCCATCGCCCCGGCCTTGATCAACGTCTCGATCGCGCGCCGGTTGACCTTGTGCAGGTCAACCCGGCGGCAGAAATCGAACAGGTCGGTGAACCCGCCGTCCCGCTCACGTTCCTGCATGATGTGGCCGACGGCCGACTGGCCGACCCCCTTGATCGCCCCGAGGCCGTAGTTGATGGCGCCGCCGCCGGTCACCGTAAACGCGTAGCGGCTCCGGTTCACGTGCGGGGATTCGAGTGCGATGTTCATCCGCTTCAATTCATCGAGCAAAAGCACCACCTTATCCGTGTTGTCCATGTCCGAAGACAGCACCGCCGCCATGAACGCCGCAGGATAATGGGCCTTGAGCCACGCCGTCTGGTAGGCAATCAGGGCGTAGGCAGCCGAGTGCGATTTGTTGAAGCCGTAACCTGCGAATTTTTCCATCAAGTCGAAGATATAGGCCGCGGTGTGCATATCCACGCCGTTGCCCATCGCGCCACGGATGAAGATCTCCCGCTGAAGGGCCATTTCTTCGGGCTTCTTCTTGCCCATCGCCCGCCGGAGGAGATCGGCGGCCCCCAGGGTATAACCGGCCAGGACCTGGGCAATCTGCATCACCTGCTCCTGGTACAGAATGACGCCGTAGGTCGGCCTGAGGATCTGTTCGAGCTTCGGATGCAGGTACTGGAATTTTGCCCGGCCCTGTTTACGCTCGATAAAATCATCGACCATGCCGGATTGCAGGGGGCCGGGCCTGAACAGCGCCACCAGCGCGATGAGATCGTTGAAATTGTCGGGCTGCATCCGTTTTATCAGCTTCTTCATCCCGTCCGATTCAAGCTGGAAAACCGCGGTCGTATCCGTCCGCCTGATCAATTCGTACGTCCTGCCATCATCCAGCGGGATCTCGCCGATGGCGAGCGGCCGTTCCCCTTTTTCCTTTGTAAGGCAGTTGATGTCCCGCACGGCCCGGTCGATGATGGTCAGCGTCCGCAGGCCGAGAAAATCGAATTTGACCAGCCCGACTTCCTCCACGTCCCCCATGTCGAACTGCGTCACGGTCGTGCCCGCCACCTGTTCGCAGTAGAGCGGCATGTATTCAATGAGCGGTTTTGGCGCGATGACGATGCCGCCGGCATGCCGGCTGGCATTGCGCACCAGGCCTTCCAGCTTCCGGGCAAGATCGATCAGCGTGGATACCCGTTCTTCCTGCTGGTAGCGCTGTTTCAGGGTTTCCTCCTCGTCCAGCGCGCGTTCCAGCGTCATGTTGAGTTCATACGGGATCAGTTTCGCTATCTGATCGACGAACCCGTAGGGATAGCCCAGCACCCGGCCGGCGTCCCTGACCACGGCCTTGGCCGCCATGCTGCCGTAGGTGATGATCTGGGAAACGCGATCATGGCCGAAGCGCCGGGACACGTAGTCGATCACTTCATCCCGCCGGTCCATGCAGAAATCAACATCGAAATCCGGCAACGATACGCGCTCCGGGTTGAGGAACCGCTCGAACAGCAGGCCGTACCGCAGGGGGTCAAGCTCAGTGATGCCCAACGCGAAGGCCACGAGCGAGCCCGCCCCCGAGCCGCGGCCGGGACCGACGGGTATTTCCTGATCCTTGGCCCAGCGGATGAAATCCGCGACGATCAGGAAGTAACCTGCAAATCCCGTTTCGGCGATTACGTCCAGTTCCGTCCCGAGGCGGTCGTGATATTTCCGGATCATCTCGTCTTCGAGGCCGGCAGATGAAAGCCTCGCCGCCAGCCCCTGTTCCGCCTGGTGCCTGAGCCACGATTCCTGGGTATAGCCGTCAGGCACGGGGAAATGCGGCATGAAAATTTCGCCGAGCGTCAGTTCCAGGTTGCATCGCTGGGCGATGGCCAGCGTGTTTTCCACGGCCTCGGGGATATCCGAAAACAGGGACAGCATAGCTTCCGGCGATCGGAGGTATTGCTGGCGGCTGTAGAGTCTCGGCCGCCTCGGATCATTGAGGGTGTAACCCTGCTGAATGCTGACCCTGGCCTCATGCGCCTCATAATCGTCCGCCGTGGCGAAGCGTACGTCATTGCTGGCGACGACCGGGATCCCGTGCTTCGCCGCGAGATCCACCGCCAGGTGCAGGTACTCCTCTTCCCCCGCGCGCCCGGTGCGCTGCACCTCGAGGTAGTAGCGATCGTGAAACAACGTTTTCCATTCGCCGAGCAGCGCCTCTGCCTGGTCGACCCTGGCCGACAATAACGCCTGGCCGACGTCGCCGTCTCTGCCGCCGGACAGGGCGATAAGGCCCCGGTGGTGATCCCTCAGCCATTGTTTTTGTACGCAGGCGATGCCCTGGGACTGGCCTTCCGTATAGGCGCGGGTGATGAGCCGGGTGAGGTTGTGATAACCCTCCATGTCCTGGCAGAGCAGGATAAGACGCCCGGCCGTGCCCGCCCCGGCGTCATCGGCTAACCTGATTTCTGCACCGACGACAGGTTTTACCCCGGCCGCCTGCGCCGCGCGGTAGAATTTCACCACGGAGAACATGTTGCTCTGTTCGGTGACGGCGACCGCGGGCATTCCGGCCTCCGCGACACGGCGGACCAGGTCATCGACGCGGAGCAGACCGTCGACCAGCGAGTATTCCGTGTGAACGTTGAGGTGGATGAAGGTATTAACCATCAGCCTGGATGACGGGCGTGGATCCCGTCCCGGAGCAGTCGCCTGACGGGTCCAAACGTGCGGCGGTGAACCGGGCTGACGCCGAGCCTGTACAAGGCGTGTAAATGATCCGGCGTGGGGTAGCCCTTGTTGTGTGCAAAACCGTAACCGGGATAGCGGGCGTCCAGCGCGATCATTTCGTTGTCTCTGGCAACCTTGGCAAGGATTGAGGCGGCACTGATGGCGGCTATTTTACTATCCCCCCTCACCACCGTCTCGACGCGGCAGTCAAGGGTGGGCCCATGCAGTCCGTCGACCAGGACAAGGTCCGGCCGGACGCCCAGGGCCGTGACGGCACGCTGCATCGCCAGCAGACTGGCCTGGAGGATATTGAGCCTGTCGATCTCCTCGACCTCGGCCCGGCAGATTGCCCAGGCGATTGATTTAGCCGTGATTTCTGCAGCCAGCCGCGCCCTTATCTCAGCGCCGAGGCGTTTTGAATCCGCCAGCCCGGTCACCGGCCGGTCCGGGTCGAGTATCACCGCGGCCGCGACCACCGGTCCGGCCAGGGGTCCGCGCCCGGCCTCGTCCACACCGGCCTGCAGGGAAAGAGGTGGGTACGGCCGCGAATTATCAGGAAGAGGCATGAATCACGTTCAGTACCGCGCGCGCCACGGTTTCAGCCGGCGGCGGTTGCAGCAGGGCATGGATCCTGGTGAATTCAAGTTCGAGATCACGGACGGCCTGCCCGTCCGAAAGCCACCGCAACACCTCCGGCCCGAGGATCTCCGGGCGGCAATCGCGCTGCAGAAATTCCGGCACCACTCGCCGGCCCGCCAGGACATTCGGCAACGATACCCAGGGGATGTTCACCAGCCACCGTGCCACCGCGTACGTCAGCCCGCTGACTTTATAGGCCACCACCATGGGCCGCTTCAATAACAGGGCTTCCAGCGCCGCCGTGCCGGAGGCGAGGAGAACCACGTCCGCCGCCGCCATCACCTCCAGGGACTTCCCGATAAACACCGACAACGGCAATTCCAGCCCGGTCTCGTGGGCCAGTGCCAGGAAATGTTCCCGGCTGCTTTCGTCGACGAGACTGGTGGCGAAGCGAAGGTGCCCGTCGCGTTCCCGGCACCATTCCGCTGTCCGCAAAAACGGTCCCACCAGCCGGCTGAGTTCGTCGCGCCGGCTTCCGGGCATCAGCGCGACGAGGCGGTCGTCCGGCGTCAGGTTCAGGCGCCGGCACGCCGCCACCCTGTCCGTCTGTGGGCCAATCCTGCGGGCCAGGGGGTGCCCGACATAAAGGACCGGTATCCCGTACTTTTCGTAATACGGCGGTTCAAAGGGAAAGAGCGTCAAAACCAGGTCGGCGGACTTGGCGATGGTGCCGAGGCGGTATTCACGCCAGGCCCATATCGACGGGCTGACATAGTGAATGGTTCTGATCCCGGATTTGCGCAGCGCCCGCTCCAGGGGCAGGTTGAAATCCGGCGAGTCGACGCCGATAAACACATCGGGCGGATTTTCCAGGAAATACCGTATGAGTGCCCGCCGGGTGTTGAATAGTTCGAAATACCGTGAAAAGACTTCCGACACGCCCATGACCGACAGCCGCTCCATGGGATAGAGCGAAGTGCAGCCGGCCTTCCGCAACAGCCGGCCGCCGATGCCGGTGATCTCGAGCTCCGGCTCGAGCATTTTCAGGGCGCCCATCAGCCCGGCCCCCAGCATGTCGCCTGAAGCTTCGCCTGCCACTATGCCGATACGGAGCATCAGACCTGGGGGGATAAAAACGGGCTAACGCACGATACCGCGCTGTGAACGTGAAATGAATTCGGCAAAATGGGCGACTTCTGCACATTCCCCGGCCAGGTCCTGCAGTTTTTCCAGCGCCAGGCTGACGGTAAGACCTTCGCGGTAAACGATCCTGTAGGCCTTGCGCAGATTGTTTATCGATTCAGTGGAGAAGCCGCGGCGTTTCAGCCCTTCCCGGTTCAGGCCATTCGGCCTCGCGGTATTACCGGCGACCATGAGGTAAGGCGGCACGTCCTTGACCACCACCGACGATATCGCCGTGAAGCAGTGGCGACCGATGCGGCAGAACTGGTGGACGCCGGTGAAGCCCCCGAGGCAGGCATAGTCGTCGATATGGACGTGGCCCGCCAGCGTGGCATTGTTGGCGAACACCGTGTGGCTGCCGACGATGCAGTCATGGGCGATATGGACGTAGGCCATGATCCAGTTGTCATGGCCTACGATGGTTTTGCCTCCCCCCAGGTCAGTCCCGCGGTTAATGGTGCAGTATTCCCGGATGACGTTCCGATCGCCGATCTCAAGGACGGAACGCTTGTCATCTTTGTATTTTTTGTCCTGCGGGTCTTCCCCGAGGGAACAGAACTGGAATATCCGGTTCGACTGCCCGATCCGGGTGGGGCCCCGGATCACCACGTGAGGCCCGATCCAGGTGTCGTCGCCGATGACGACATCCGGCCCGATGACGGAATAAGGCCCGATGGATACGCCTTTTCCCGTCCGGGCATCCGGATCTATGACCGCGGTCGGATCGATCAAGAATCAGGTTCCACTACCGTTGTCAGCAGATCGGCGGAGGCGATGAGACGGCCGCCGACTGTCGCGGTTGCCGTAAATTTCCATATGTTTCTCCGCTCCTTCTCGAATCTCACGTCCAGCATGAGCTGATCCCCGGGTTCAACCGGGCGCCTGAACCTCACGTTGTCGACGCCGACGAGATAATACAGGTTGCCCTGCTTCGTGACTTCATCGGTGGAAAGGCAGCCCAGAAGCGCCGCCGCCTGTGCCATGGCCTCGATGATCAGCACGCCGGGCATGATGGGTTTTGACGGGAAATGGCCCTGGAAATAGGGCTCATTGATCGAGATGTTCTTCACCGCCACGATGGATCGAAAGGGATCGTACGACAGCACCCTGTCGATCAGCAGGAAGGGATACCGGTGTGGCAGAAACCTTCTGATGGCCTTTATATCCAGTGCATCCATGATCCTTGTGGAACCCGAAAAACGGTCAGGATTTCGATTCAAGCCTGTTCAGGCGGGCCGCCAGTTTATGCAGGTGTTTGAAACTGACTGCGTTCTTTCTCCAAATCCTGGCATCCATCGCGGGAATGGCCGAGGCGTACACGCCGGGCTCCCGGATCGAATTGGCCACGCCGGTCATGGCCATGAGCGTGACGTCGTCGGCGATTTCCAGGTGGCCGCTGATGCCTGCGGCGCCCCCGATCAGGCAGCGCTTGCCGATTTTTGCGCTGCCGGCGATGCCCACGCAGCCGGCAATGGCCGTATGCGCACCCACCCGCACATTGTGGCCAATCTGGACCTGGTTATCGATCTTGACGCCGTCCTCGATGACGGTGTTGTCGAGGGCGCCGCGGTCAATCGAGGTGTTGGCCCCGATCTCGACATCGTCGCCGATGATGACTCCGCCCACCTGCGGTATCTTGAGCCAGGTCCCGTTGTCATTGGCGATGCCGAAGCCGTCGGCCCCGATAACCACGCCCGGATGCAGGATGCACCTCTTGCCGATGACCACGCCATGGCAGATGACGACACTGGCGATCAACCGGGTATCCGCGCCGATCATGACGTCTTTACCGAGGATGCAGCCCGGGCCGATCCAGGCATTTTCGCCGATGACGGTATTGCTGCCGACGGACACAAACGGCCCCACCCGCGCCCCGGCGGATACCTTTGCCGATGAATGAATATCCGCCTGCGGGTGTATCCCCGGCGCGTGCGGGGCGTCAGGATAGAGTAGCCTGGCCGCCCTGGCGTAACCAAGGTAGGGATTGTCCACCACAAGCGCCTGCACCGGGCAGGCGGCAAGGTCATCCGCCTTCAGGATGACGGCCGAGGCCCGGGTGGTCTTCAGCAGGTGCAGGTAGCGCCGGTTCGAGAAAAAGCTGATTGCCCCAGCCCGGGCATTTTCCAGCGTGTCAATGCTCCCGATTTCACAACGGGGATCACCGTGCAGTTCCGCATGGATATGCCCCGCGATTTCCCCGAGTGTGCGCGTCATGGTGCATGTGGCTGCAGAGAAGGATTATTCGGAACTGCCGACGCTCCCGCTGCCCTGTTTCTTGAGATATTCGATCACCAGGCTGCTGATGTCGACCTTCGGACTGGCGTAGATGACGCCTTCACTCAGGACCACGTCGTAGTTGTTGTCCTTTGCCACCTTCTGAATGGCCTCGATGATCTGCTTCTGGATCTTGGCGAATTCCTCGTTGCGCCTGAAGTTGAAATCCTCCCGGAACTCATCCTGGCTCCGCCTCAGGTCGCGCCGCATGTTGATAATGTCGCGCTCGAGTTTCTGCCGTTCCGATTCGCTCATTATCTCACCGTCCTTGGCCAGGCGGTCCTCGAGTTCTTTCAGCTTCTTCTGTTCGGCGACCAGCTGCTTGTCCCTCGGCGCGAATTCCTGCTCGATCTTGGCCCGTGCCACGTCGGCCTGCGGCGACTGTTCGAGAACCCGCAGGGCATTGACGGCGCCCAGCTTGTAGTCTTCCGCCTGGGCGGGCATGAACAGGGACGACAGGACATACATCAAAAATGAAAAAGAAATCGCAGATACGTTTTTCAAGGGTACGCTCCAACAGGGGTTTAGAAGGACGCTCCGAAGGTGAATTGAAATTCCTGCAGTTCGTCCCCGGCTTGATCGTTAAAAGGCTGCGCGATGCTCATGCTGATGATGCCGAAGGGGGATACCCAGAGGCCGCCTATGCCGACTGAAAACCGCAATTTCGACAGATCGATTTCCTCGTCCACGCCATAGACATTGCCCGCATCAAGAAATCCCGTAACGCGCGTCGACTTGATATCCCGCAAAAACGGCACCGGCAATATGACCTCGGCGCCGCCCGTCAGTTCAAAGTTGCCGCCGAGCGGCCTGCCCAGGGAATCTTTCGGACCGAGAGTGTTTTCCTCATAACCGCGCACCGATCTCGGTCCGCCCGCGTAAAAATTCTCGAAGAAGGGGAGCTCCTCGGTATCGCCATAGGCATCCCCATAACCGACATTACCTTTGAGCAGGACAATATAGTCTTCGAGAAAACTGGTAAACCACTGGGTCCTGTAGGAGATCTTGTAAAACTCCAGCGAATCGCCAACAAACGGCAAGGCAACTTCAGCGTTGATACCATGCAGCGTACCCGCGTCAGGCAGGATCGCCTTGTTCCGGGTGTCATAGGTAAAGTTGCTGCTGAATCGCAGTATATCATACCGGTTGCCGTTTTGATCGAGAAACTCCTGGACCTCCCTGGCGAACAGGCCGTCCTGGCTGATCTCCGTGTTTTCATAATCCAGCGCCGTCCTGACGAAGTTGAATTCCGTCACGGGGATGCCGAAATTCACGCCCCCGCCGAACACCCGCGAATCAAACGCCGTCACGTTGGCGTCCAGTCCCTCCGTTTTCCGGTAAAAGCCCTCGAAGCCGCGGCTGATGCCGTCGATGGTGTAGTAGGGGTTGACATACCCCAGCCCGAATCGCTGGTTGATGTCGCTGTTGCTGAATGCAAAACTGACGCGCTTGCCGCTGCCGAGAAAATTGTCCTGGGTGACGCTGGTCTGGAATACGACGCCGGCGCTCTGTGAAAAACCGATGCCCGCGCCCAGCTGGCCCGACGGGCGCTCGACGATGGTGTAGTTCACGTCCACCTGGTCGGTGGTGCCCGGCACGGCCGGCGTTTCGACGTTCACTTCCTCGAAATAGCCGAGCCGCTGCAACCGTACCTTGCCGCGTTCGACCTTTTCCGTCGAGATCCAGCCGCCCTCCGGCTGGCGCATCTCCCGCCGCAGCACTTCTTCCGCGGTCCGTGTATTGCCGCTGAAATTGATCCGCCGCACGTAGGCGCGCTTGCCGGGATCGATGAAAAAGGTCACGTCAACGGTGCGGTTCTCCTTGTCGATATTCGGGATCGAATTCACGTTGGCGAAGGCATAGCCTTCATTGCCCAGGGCCTTGGTAATGGCCTCGGAACTGCGGGTAAGGTGCTTGTGCGAGAACAGTTCCCCCTTCTTGATTTCTACCAGCTTGAACAGGTCCTCGTCGGGCAATATCAGTTCGCCCGCCAGCTTGATTTCGGAAATGCTATAGGGATCCCCTTCGGTGATGTTGATCGTGATATAGATGTCCTTCTTGTCCGGGGTGATGGACACCTGGGTCGAGTCGACGGTGAAGTTGATGTAACCGTGGTTCAGGTAGAACGATCGCAGCGATTCAAGGTCCGCCGCCAGCTTCTCCCTCGAATACTGGTCGGACCGCGTGAAAAAGGAGAATAGGGTCGGCGTCGTCAGCTTGAATTCTTTCAGCAGCTTCTTTTCCCGGAAGGCCTCGTTGCCGACGATGTTGATCTGCCGGATCTTGGCGGCGACGCCTTCGGAGATGTCTATGGTGATGGCAACCCGGTTGTTTTCCAGCGGCGTGATGGTGGACTTGATGTCAACCGCGTATTTCCCGAGGGAAAAATACTGGCGCCTGAGTTCCTGCTCGACCTTTTCGAGTTCAGACTGGTTGAAGATCCGGCCTTCCGCAAACCCGATGCGCCGGAGGTTGTCGATCACGTCCTCGTTGCGGATGTCCTTGTTGCCCGTCAGCGTGATACTGCCGATGGCCGGCCGTTCCTTGATGATGAACACCAGGACGTCACCGTCGCGTTCAAGGCGGACATCGTCGAAAAAACCGGTCTTGAACAGGGCCCTCACGGCTTCCGCGGAACGGGTGTCGTCAAAGGTATCCCCGACTTTCATCGGCAGGTAATTGAAGACAGTGCCGGGAGTTATTCGCTGCAGGCCCTCGACCCGGATGTCCCTGATGATGAATTCCTCGGCGGCAAATACGGTGGCAAAGGCCAGCAGATGGAACAGGATGACGTAAACAGGAGTCTTAGGCAGATAATGCATTTAACTGTTTTTTATACTTTTTATACGTTCGCTTCATCCGATCAGGCGCATGATGTCATTATAGAATACCAGCACCATCAGGCCGAGTAACATGGCCAGGCCTATCTGCTGGCCGATGACCTGCGCGGCTTCCGACACCGGTCTGCCCTTGACGAGCTCTATAAGGTAATACATAAGGTGCCCGCCATCCAGCAAGGGCACCGGCAACAGGTTGAGCACCCCCAGGCTGACGCTGACGATCCCCAAAAACCAGAGAAACGCGGCCAGGCCGTTTTCCGCGGAATCACCGGCATACTGGGCAATGCTGATGGGGCCGCTGAGATTCCGGTAGGAGGCCTCGCCCGTGATCATTTTCACCAGCATGCGCAACGTCAGCCAGGACATGTCCCGCGTTCGTTCCATCGCCTTGCCCAGGGCCGGCAGCGGTGCATAGGATTCCCGCGCAAACACGTTGGCAGGCGGCTGACTGGCGGCGCCGATGTAGCCGATGGTCCGCCCCTCTTCGGTGGTGCGGAATTCAGGGTGCAGCATAATCGACAGGTAGTCCTCGCCGCGCATCACCTCCACCGCCAGTGTCTGGCCGGGATGGGCCTGGATCGTGTTGACCCACTCCATCCAGTCACCGATCGGCCGGCCGTCCACCGCCATGATACGGTCGCCGGCTTTCAATCCGGCCTTGTCGGCGACCAGACCCGGTTGCACCTTCCCGATTACGGCCGGAAGCCGGATCTGTTCCGGCGTTATGCCCAGCCGCTCCAGAATGCCCTGCTCGGCAAGATCATCGATGGAGACCTCTACCAGATCCACCCGGAGCGCATATTCATTGCTGTAGGCATCGCGGACGGTCACGCCGACAACGCCGCCGTCGATGACATCATCGATCAGGTAATCCGCGACCATGGTCCAGGTGGCGGTGCTGTGCGTGTTGACGGCGATGATCTCATGACCCGGTTTCAGGCCGGCCGTGTCGGCGATGGAACCCGGCCTGACTTCCCCCACGATCGGCTTGAGGCCGGCCAGTCCGATCATGTACATCAACCAGTAGGCCAGGATGGCGAACAGGAAATTGAACAACGGTCCCGCCAGGACAATGGCCATGCGCTGCGTGACGGGTTTCTGATTGAACGCCCGGTGAGCCTCTTCCGGCCTGACGCCGCCTTCCCGCTCATCCAGCATCTTCACGTAACCGCCCAGCGGCAACGCAGCGATGACCAGTTCGGTATTGTCCCTGCCGAAATTCTTTTTCCACACCGCGCGCCCGAAACCGATGGAAAACCGCAGGATCTTCACATCGAACCTGCGCGCGACCCAGTAATGACCGTATTCATGGAAGGTGATCAACACCCCCAGGGCGACCAGGAAAGCGGCCAGGTGCTGCAGGAAATCCATCATGCGGCAAGCTCCCGTACCGCAGCCTGTGCAAACTGCCTGGCCGCCGCGTCATCGGCCAGGATCACGTCCAGCGTTGAGGCGTCGTGTGACGGGGTTTGCGCCAGCGTCTCCTCCACGACCTCGGCAATGCTGGTAAAGCGGATCCGGCCGTCCAGGAATTCCGCCACCGCGACCTCGTTCGCGGCGTTGAGGATCGCCGTCGCCGTCCCCCCCGCCTGCATGGCCTCGCGGGCCAGTCGCAGGCAGGGAAATCGCCGGGTGTCCGGCGGTTCGAAATCCAGCCGCGCGATGTCAAACAGGTTCAGCGATTCGACGCCCGCGTCCATTCTTTCCGGCCAGGCAAGCGCATGGGCGATGGGCGTGCGCATGTCCGGATTTCCGAGTTGCGCCAGGACGGAGCCGTCGCGGTATTCCACCATGGAGTGGATGACGCTCTGGGGATGCAGGACCACCTGCACGCGATCCGGCGTGGTGTTGAACAACCAGCAGGCCTCGATGATCTCCAGCCCCTTGTTCATCATCGTGGCCGAGTCCACCGAGATCTTGCGCCCCATGTCCCAGTTCGGATGGGCGCAGGCCTGGTCGGGTGTCACGGCGTGCAGTTCTTCGAGGGGTGTATTGCGGAACGGCCCGCCGGAGGCGGTCAACAGGATCCGGTTAATGCCGCATTTCTCCAGGCCGTCACCGGCAGGATGCCCGGCCAGGCACTGAAAGATGGCGTTATGTTCGCTGTCCACCGGCAACAGCACCGCCGCATGTTCCCGTGCGGCATCCATGACCAGCCGGCCGGCCATGACGAGGGATTCCTTGTTGGCGAGAAGGACGCGCTTTCCGGCGCGGGCGGCGGTCAGGGTGGGCAACAGGCCCGCAGCGCCGACAATGGCCGCCATGACATAATCCGCCTCGTCACAGCCGGCAACTTCCCTCAGCCCTTCGGGGCCGGCCAGGACCTCAGTCCCAACGCCCCGTTGCCTCAGGGTCGCACGCAGCCGGACGGCGCTGTCGGGATCGGCCATGACAGCGTACCGCGGTGTCCAGGCCGCGCATTGATCGGCCAGGCATTCCACGTTCCGGTGGGCCGCGAGCGCCACCACCTTGAACCGGTCGCGGTGCCGGGAGATGACATCGAGGGTATTGATGCCGATACTGCCGGTAGCGCCGAGGATGGTGATCCCGATCATAACTTCCCCCCGAGGAAATTGAAGCCGGTGACAAACACCGGCGCCGCGGCCGTGAGACTGTCAATCCGGTCGAGTATGCCGCCATGCCCGGGCAGCAGGCGGCCGCTGTCCTTGATCCGGGCATTGCGCTTGCACAGGCTTTCAAACAGGTCGCCGATGACTGAAAACCCGACGGTCACCAGTCCCAGAACGAAAACCCGGACAATATCAATGCCTTCTAATTTTTCTAGTATGACATATCCCCATGCCGGGAGTGCGGCCAGCAGCATGCCGCCCGCGACCCCCTCCCAGCTCTTGCCCGGGCTGATCCTGCCGGCCAGTTGATGTCTTCCCCAGCGCCCGCCGATAAAAAAGGCCGCGCTGTCCGCCATCCAGATCAGGAGAAACAGGAACATCACCGCCCACACCCCCCCGTCCCCGGCATACAGGGTAAGCAGGCTCAACCAGGCCGGCACGAGCACAAGGATCCCGGCGGCGGCAATAATCAGGCCTTGCGGCGGCAGGATCGCCTTTCCCCTCTGGTAGGCGACGACAATGATAAAGGCACAACACCACCAGAAGAGGCCGGTGAAGAGAATGCCCCGGAACCAGGGTGTGTCCCGGCTTGCATAGCAGACCGACAACACCGCGGCGATAACCACGAGCCAGGACACACGTTGCCAGGGTGACTTGAAACCGGAAAGACCCGCCCACTCCCACGCGGCCAGCAGCACCACCAGCCCCGTCAGCAGGGTGAAGGCGACGGCGGATCCGGACAGGACAAAGGCCACGGCGGTGCCACCCAGGACCAGGGCAGTCAGCACGCGCCGTTCAAGCACGCCTTTTCCGCCTTACCTGTTCACCCGTGCGACCGAAACGGCGTTCCCGGCCTGCGTAACAGTCTAGGGCCCTGTCGAAATCCTCCGGCCCGAAGTCGGGCCAGAGGCACTCGGTAAAATACAACTCCGTATAGGCCAGCTGCCAGAGCAGGTAGTTGCTTATCCGGAACTCGCCGCCGGTGCGGATAAACAGATCCGGATCCGGCAAATCGGAAAGCGAGAGGCAGGCATGCACCTGCTTCTCGTCAATCCCGTCCGGACGGATCTCCCCACGCAGCACCTTGTCGGCCAGCTGTCTCATGGCCTGGCTGATGTCCCACCGCCCCCCGTAATTGGCGGCCACCACGAATTGCAGGCCGGTATTGCGGCCGGTGACCGCTTCCGCCTTCCGCATCGACTTTTGCAGTTTTTCCGGGAAAGCCGCGAGGTCACCGATAAAACGCAACCGGATATTATTCTTGTTGAGATCGCCGACTTCCTGATGGAGCGAGGTCATGAAAAGTTCCAGCAGGCGGGAGATTTCCGAGCCGGGCCGGTTCCAGTTCTCACGGCTGAAGGCATAGACCGTGAGCGCCTGTATCCCCCTGCCGGCGGCGTGCCTGACGATCCCGCGCAGGGCATTCACCCCCGCACGGTGGCCGGCAATCCTCGGCAAGCCCCGTTTCTCCGCCCAACGCCCGTTGCCATCCATGATGATCACCACGTGCTCCGGGAGTTTGCCGCCCGCTGTAACGCCTGCGCCCGACATGAATTTTCTCAAACCTGCTGCCTGTTGAACCGGAGTTTCCTGGTGGCTATCTCCGACTATCTTTCCTCATTCTTGCTGCCGGGTATTCCTCCGGAAGACTGTGTGCTGCAGGGACAGCGGCACCCGGGCCTGGAGGGACATATTCACGGCGTGTCTTTCGGAGAATTACCCGGCAGCACCAATTTCGAAGGTCAGTACGGGACAAGTTGCTAAATCTCCATCATTTCCTTTTCTTTCTCCTCGAGGATCTTGTCTATCCGGGCGATGTGATCATCCGTCAGCTTCTGGATCTGTTCTTCTGCGCGCCTTTCCTCGTCTTCGGTAATGCTTTTGTTTTTAATCAATTCCTTGAAGGAATGATTGGCATCGCGCCGGATATTGCGCACGGCGACCTTGGCCTTTTCCGATTCGGCGCGAACTACCCGGATGAGCTCCCGGCGCCTTTCCTCGGTCAGCGGCGGCAGCGGAACGCGGATCACGTCGCCGGCAGTGACCGGGTTAAGCCCCAGGTCTGAAGTCAGGATGGCTTTTTCGATGACGGGAACCGCTTTTTTGTCGTAGGCCGTGATGGTCAGGGTGCGCGCGTCCTGGACACCGATATTGGCAACCTGGTTGATGGGGACTTCAGCGCCGTAATAACTGACGGTGATGTGTTCCAGCAGGCTTGAGTGCGCGCGCCCGGTCCTGATCTTCGCCATTTCATGCTTCAGGGCTTCGAGACTCTTGTTCATGCGCCTGTCCGCATCCTGGATGATGTTCATGGACATAATGCCACCCCCCTTCAGGTTCCCGTGACCAGGGTGCCCTCGTCCATGCCCTTTACCGTGCGCATCAGGGCGCCGGGCCGGGTCATGTCCAGGACCCGCAACGGCATCCTGTTTTCCCGGCAAAGCACGATTGCGGTGGCGTCCATGACATCGAGTTTGCGTTCGAGGATCTCGTCGTAACTCAGCGCGTCAAAGCGCACCGCCTCCCTGTCGATCGACGGATCTGAGGAATAGATGCCATTCACCTTGGTCGCTTTTATCAGCAAGTTGGCCCCGATCTCGATCGCCCGGAGGCTGGCCGCGGAATCCGTGGTAAAGAACGGGTTGCCCGTTCCGGCGGCGAACAACACCACCCTGCCCTTCTCAAGATGCCGTATGGCCCGTCTCCGGATGTAATCCTCGCAGATCTCGTTTATCTTGATGGCCGACATGACGCGGGCGTGCATGCCCAGTTGTTCAAGGGCATCCTGCAGGGCCAGGGCGTTCACGATGGTGGCGAGCATCCCCATGTGATCGGCGGTCACGCGCTCAATGCCGGCGGCGGCCAGCATGGCGCCGCGAAAGAAATTGCCGCCGCCTATGACGATGGCGACCTCAACCCCCGCGCCAACGAGACCGCTCACTTCCCGGGCAATGCCGCGCAGGACGTCCGGGTCGATCCCATATGCCGCCTTTCCGATCAACGCCTCGCCGCTGAGCTTCAGCAAAACCCGCCGGTAGATCACCTCCTTCGACGTGGCCGTCAATGGGCTACGCTCCCTTCGCCTGCGCCATGACCTGCTCCGCGAAATTGTCGCTGCGCTTTTCCAGGCCCTCGCCGACTTCATAGCGTATGAAGCGCCTCACTTCCGCCCCCAGGGCTTTCACCAGATTACCGACGGTCTGTTCGGTATCCTTTATGAACGGCTGGCTCAGCAACGCCACGTCGCTCACAAATCTGCTAATCTTGCCCGCGACTATCCGGTCTGCAATCTCCGGCGGTTTGCCGCTTTCCGCCGCCTGTGCCGCGTAAATTTCCCTCTCCTTCTCGATTAAATCCCGCGGCACCTCGGCCTCGCGAATGCACAGGGGGGGTACGGGGTTCCCGGCGATGTGCATGGCGACGTCCCGGGCGAGGGACTCGTTTCCGTTCCTGATATCCACCAGCACGCCGATTCTGCCGCCATGCAGGTAGAGTCCGAGCTCGCCTTCCGGGCACAGCCGTTCAAATCGCCGGACGTTGATGTTTTCCCCTATCCTCGCGACCAGCTGCTGTCTTTCCTCTTCAACGGTGAGGCCGTCAATCTGCAGTGCCATCAATGATTCAAGGTTGTCCGGCCGCCTGTCCAGGATGCAGGCTGCCACCCTGTCGGCAAATGTCGTGAAATTTTCATCCCGGGCGACGAAGTCCGTCTCGGAGTTGACTTCGAGTATGACGGCTTCGCGGGTGTCCGGATCCTGCCGGATGACGATCTTGCCCTCCGCCGCTATCCGCCCCGCTTTCTTCGCCGCCTTGGCGACGCCGGATTTGCGCATGGCGTCGATGGCCGCGTCGATGTCACCGCCGGTATCCTGCAGGGCCTTTTTGCAGTCCATGATGCCGGCCCCCGTGCGATCCCTGAGTTCCCTGACCAGTTCCGCCGTTATCTGCATAGAGTATCCCCGCTTTCCTTCACCGCCTCAGGCGGCATCACCCGTTTTTTTCGACTTCTTCCTGACAGTGGTTTTCGCCGCGGTTTTCCCGGTGGTCTTCTTTTTAGTCTTCGTTTTTTCCGGCACCCGGTTTTCTGCCACCGCGGGCGCCGCCGGAACTGCCGCTGCTTCTTCCGGGACAGGGGCCTCCAGTGTTGCCCCGGTGATCACGGTTTCCGGAGGTACGCTGGCAACTTTCTTCTTCAGCGGTTTCTTGATCTTGACTCTCGCCGCCGGCTCCGCTTCGGGTTTTTCCACCGGTGCACCGGTTTCATCCAGTTCCACGAATTCATCGCCTTCCCCCGCGGCGCCGAGATGGGCGATGGACTGGCGTGCGTCCAGGACAGCGTCCGCCATTCCCCTGGCATACAACTGGATGGACCGGATGGCATCATCATTTCCCGGGATGATGTAATCAATACCGTCCGGGCTGTTATTGCTGTCTACCACCCCTACCACGGGAATGCCCAGCTTCTTCGCCTCGCTGACCGCGATGTATTCATAACCCACGTCGATCACGAACAGGGCGTCGGGGAGACCAGAAATGTTCTTGATCCCGGAAAGGCTGCGCTCCAGTTTGGCGAGTTCGCGACTATGCGTGAGCAGCTCCTTTTTGCTCAGGCGCTCCTGGGCCCCGTTTGCCTCCATGGATTCAAGATCCTTGAGCCTTTTGATCGACTGCCTTACGGTCTTGAAATTTGTCAAGAGCCCGCCCAGCCAGCGGCGGTTGACATACGGCATGCCGCAGCGGCTCGCCTCCTCCTGGATAATCGCCTGGGCGGCGCGCTTCGTGCCGACAAACAGGATAACCCCCTTCTTTGCGGCCAGCTTGCTGATAAAATTGACCGCCTCGTTGTACAGGGGAAGCGTCTTTTCCAGATTTATGATGTGGATCTTGTTCCGTTGACCGAACAGGTAGGGGGCCATCTTCGGGTTCCAGAACCGGGCCTGATGACCGAAATGCACCCCGGCCTCCAGCATTTCACGCATGGATAAACCAGCCATTGATACCTTCTCCTCATGGGTTAAGCCTCCGCACACACCGGGCATGAACCCCGCCGCCGGGAGGTGAAACACCGGCCACCTGGCGCCGTTACCGGACTTCTGTTGCGGGGCACCCCATACGCGGTTGCAGCGTGCGTGTGGTGTAGTTTGCTAAAACAGCGGGCGCTTTATAACATAGAAGCCCTGTAATAACAATCGCTTAGCTTTACCCCGGCCGCACGCGATGACTGTATCCATCAAAACCCCTGATGAAATTGAGAAAATGCGCCGGGCGGGCGGGCTGGCCGCAGACGTCCTGCAGATGATCGCACCGCATGTCGAGCCGGGAAGAACGACGGGCGAACTCGACACCATCTGTCACAACTATATCGTAAACACCCTGCAGGCCATACCCGCGCCCCTGAATTACCGGGGCTTCCCCAAGTCCATCTGCACGTCCGTCAATCACGTGGTGTGCCACGGCATACCCGGCGACAGGAAACTGAAGGAAGGTGACATCATCAATATCGACGTCACGGTGATCAAGGATGACTATCACGGCGATACCAGTATGATGTTTTTCGTTGGCAAACCGAGCATACGCGCAAGAAGGCTCGTGGACATCACCTACGAATGCCTGTGTATCGGCATTGAAATGGTCAGGCCCGGCGTCAGGCTGGGTGACATCGGCCACGCCATACAGAGGCATGCGGAATCGCACAGCTATTCCGTGGTCAGGGAATACTGCGGCCACGGGATCGGCAGGGAATTTCACGAGGAACCCCAGATCCTTCACTATGGAGAAAAAGGCACCGGTCTCGTGCTTGAAGAGGGAATGACGTTTACCATCGAACCGATGATAAACGCCGGGAAGCGCCACGTGAAACTGCTGCCGGATAACTGGACCGTGGTAACGCGGGACAGAAGTCTGTCCGCCCAATGGGAACACACCGTGCTCGTGACCGCGAGGGGCTACGAAGTCCTGACGAAACGGCCTGAAGAAAAATTCTGATCCATGCAGGAATCCGAGATCATCGATCCGCGGCTGTTCGACGTGGAGTCCTTCAGCAAGGCGCTGAAGCAGTCCCGCGCACCCCTGCAATTGTTCAAACACTCCTATGCAAAAGGGCATGAACTGCTCAATGATGCCTTCACCTCCGGCGTCAACGTAAAGACCCTCGTGCAGCGGCGGGCATGGCTCATAGATCAGTTGTTGACCCACGCCTGGCGTCATATCGTCGGGACGGACGGCATGGCGCTCGTCGCCGTCGGCGGGTACGGGCGCGGTGAACTGCACCCGGGATCGGACATCGACCTGATGATCATCCAGAAACCGGGGGCAAGCAGGGTGCAAAAGCGGCTGATAGAGAAATTCCTGGCCTTTCTCTGGGACATGGGGCTCGAGGTCGGGCACAGCGTCCGCACGGTGAAAGACTGCGTGCGAGAGGCCAGCAAGGATATCTCCGTCGCCACCAACCTCATGGAATCGCGGCTGCTCACGGGAAACCGGGAGCTTTACGACCAGATGTCCAGGCTCACTAGTCCCGCAAGGATCTGGCGCCCCAAAAAATTCTTCGAGGAAAAATGGAAAGAGCAGATAAAACGCCACCAGAAATACGATGACACGGACCACAAGCTTGAACCGAATATCAAGGAAGGGCCGGGGGGGCTGCGCGACATACAGACCATCGGCTGGGTGGCAAAACGCTATTTCAGTGCGGAAACCCTGCGCGATCTGGTGGCCCATGGCTTCCTCACGGAAGACGAATACCAGGTTCTCGATAAAGGCCAGACCTTGCTGTGGCGGATCCGGTACGCACTGCATTACCTGACAAACAGGCGCGAAGATCGCCTGCTGTTCGACTACCAGCGCAGCCTGGCGCAATTTTTCGGCTACCGCACCCAGGGCAACCGGGGCGTGGAGCAGTTCATGAAGATGTACTACCGGACGGTCAGGGAACTGAACCTCTTGAATGAAATCCTCCTGCAGCATTTCCAGGAGGCGATTATTTACGGGGGGCGCAGGGAAAAAACAAAACCGCTCAACAGAAGGTTCCAGGTGCGCAACGATTTCATCGAGGCCTGCCATAACAACGTCTTCAGGCGGTATCCGTTCGCCCTCCTGGAATTGTTTCTCCTGCTGCAGCAAAATCCGACCATAAAGGGCGTCCGGGCGAGCACCATACGCCTGATTCGGCAGTATTCACACCTCGTCGACAGGGAATTCAGAAAAGACATCAGGAACCGCAGCCTGTTCATGGAAATCATCCGCCAGCCGCGGCGCGTTGGACATGAACTGAGGCGTATGCACCGCTACGGCATCCTCAGCAGTTACCTGCCGGCCTTTGGCGCCATTGAAGGCCTGATGCAGTTTGACCTGTTTCACATTTATACCGTGGATGAACACATCCTGTTCGTTGTGAGGAACCTGCGCCTCTTTGGCCTGGCAGAAAACGCCGCCGAATATCCCCTGTTCAGCAAGATCCTGGAGACCGTGCCCAAGCAGGAACTGCTGTACATTGCCGGACTGTTTCACGACATCGCCAAGGGCCGCGGCGGCGATCATTCCCTGCTCGGCGCGCGGGACGCCTACAGATTCTGCAAGGACCACGGGCTGAGCAACTACGATTCGCGGCTGGTGTCCTGGCTGGTCGAAAATCATCTCCTGATGTCGAAGACCGCCCAGCGCATGGACCTCAGCGACCCGGAGGTCATCAACCGGTTCGCCGCCAGGGTGGGCGACCGGAATCACCTCAATTACCTGTACCTGCTGACGGTCGCCGACATCAAGGGCACCAATCCCGCGCTGTGGAACAAATGGAAGGATTCCCTGTTCGAGGAGCTTTACCACAAAACGCTGCTCGCGCTGAGGCGCGGTCTCGAAAATCCGATCAACAAGGACACGCTGATCAGGGAAACGAAAGAACAGGCGTTGAACCTGTTAAACAAGCGGGCAAAAGTGAAACTGGACTTCGCGTCGTTCTGGAAAGGGCTGGGCGAGGATTATTTCATCCGTTACTCGCCCGATGAAATCGCGTGGCATGCCCGGAACATCGGAAAAAACCCGGAGCTGGACAAGCCGCTGGTGCTGGTGAGGGAACAGACCTACCGAGGCGGGACGGAGGTTTTTATCTACATGAAGAACCGCGACCGCATCTTCGCGGCTTCCACCCGCGTCCTTGACAGGCTCGGCTTCACCATCGTCGATGCCCGCATCATCACCTCGAGCACCGATTACACGCTGGACACCTATATCATCCTCGAGGACACGGGGGAACCGATCACCGACAAACACAGGCGCGAGGAGATCATCGTGTCGCTGGAGAAGGCGCTGTCCTCGCTCGACAGCTTTACCCAGAAGATCACGCGGATCAGGCCGCGGAGACTGAAGCATTTTCCCGTTCCGTCCGAAATCAATTTTTCCCAGGATGAAAAAAACAACCGCACCGTCATGGAGGTCATTACCTCGGACAGGCCCGGTCTGCTCTCCATCATCGGCATGGCGCTTGAATTCTGCGGCGCGCGCCTGCAGAACGCCAAAATCGCCACCTACGGCGCGCGCGTTGAGGACATCTTTTTCATTACGGACAAGGAGAACAGGATGATCCGCGATCCCATCAAGCAGGAGTGCCTGAAGCACACCATCATGGATGCCCTGGCGATACATTGACCGCGCGCCAAAAAAATCCCCTTAACGGTTCCGGCGGCGGGAACCCGGACCGGAGACTGTCGGTCGCGCCCATGATGGATCGCACCGACCGGCATTGCCGCTACTTTCTGCGCCTGATCTCGCGGCATGTTCTGCTGTACTCGGAGATGATCACCACGGGCGCCATTCTCCACGGCGATCCCGGCGCACGCCTCGCCTTCTCGCCCAGGGAACACCCCCTCGCCCTCCAGATCGGCGGCAGCGACCCCGCGGAGCTTGCGCGCTGCGCCCGCATCGCCGGCGACATGGGCTACGATGAACTGAACTTCAACGTCGGCTGCCCCAGTCACCGGGTCCGGTCGGGCAGGTTCGGCGCTTGCCTGATGGCGGAGCCCGGGCGCGTGGCTGATTGCGTGGCGGCCATGACCGGCGAGGTCCGCCTCCCGATCACGGTGAAAACGCGGACCGGCATCGATGATCGGGACGGCTTCGAGGAACTGGCCGCCTTCATTGAGACAGTGCGGGCGGGCGGTTGCGGCACCTTTATCATCCATGCCCGCAAGGCCCTGCTCCACAGGCTCAGTCCGAAACAAAACCTCGCGATCCCGCCGCTGCAGTACGATACCGTCTATCGACTGAAAAAAGCCTATCCGGAACTCGAGATCATTATTAACGGCGGGTTCGCCACGCTCGACCAGATCCTGGCGCAATATGATCGCGTGGACGGGGTCATGATCGGGCGGGCGGCCTACCGTAATCCGTATCTCCTGGCCGAAGTGGACAAGGCGATATTCCAGGATCGCCACCCCGTCCCGAGCCGGGCGGAGATCCTTGAACAATTCACGGAGTATGTCGCGCGAAACCTGGAACGGGGGGTGCCTTTGAACCGTATGACACGGCATCTCCAGGGGCTTTTCCAGGGGATGCCCGGCGCCCGCGTGTTCCGGCGCAGCCTAAGCGAACAGGCCGGCAGGACGGGCGCCGGCATTGAACATTACAAAAAGGCGATGGCTGTCTTGGGCACCGCCTGAGACGGCGCCCAGTGTATTCGGCAGCATCCCACTGGGCAGGGATGTGTTAAGCCGGCATCAGGTTTATGCTGTCCCTGCCTTATTCGCTGCCATTCTTTTATATACTGCCGCGAAATTCAATGAAGCAACACGCGCGATGTGAGTGCCGCCTTCCGGGGATCGGCGCGGCCTCATCGACATTGGTGCACTGCCGCTTGAGGCAAGGTCCGCCGGGGCGCGCGGTCTGTGTCCAGGCGTCCTGATAACGCCCCTGCCTTCGGACCATCGGCTCGGCTCTGGCGCCGCGTTCCCGGATTTGCCCGGATCGCGGGATATATCTCCGCATTTATCTCCCGCCACCGCGGCGTCCTGGCATGGACGGGCCGCCTGTGGCGTGGAGGGGAGCGCGAACCGCCGCGGTACGAGCTCACGAGATGGCTGTTCCTCCGCCTCTTCGGCCTCATCTGCCTGTCGGCGTTCATATCGCTCGGCGTCCAGATCATCGGTTTGATCGGCGGCGACGGGATACTGCCCCTGGATCGGTTTCTCGAAAACACCGGTGGGCATCTCGGAGCCGGCGCCTGGCTGAAACTGCCCACCCTGTTCTGGCTCCACCCCGGCGACCAGGCCCTGGTCGGTGCCTGTATGGCGGGGTCTGTGTTCGCCCTGCTGTTAACCCTAAACGTCCTGCCGCGTACTTCGTTGCTGATGCTCTACCTCTTGTACTTGTCTCTGTTTTATGCCGGCCAGACGTTCATGGTGTTTCAATGGGACCTCCTGCTGCTCGAGGTCGGTTTCCTGGCGATGTTCCTCCCCGGGCGATCCGCCATCATCGTCTGGCTTTACCGCTGGCTGGCGTTCCGGTTCATGTTTCTCAGCGGTGTTGTGAAAATCGCCAGCCGGGATCCGAGCTGGGATAACCTCACGGCCCTGACCTATCATTTTGAAACACAGCCCCTGCCGACACCGCTGGCCTGGTTCGCCCATCATCTTCCTGAGCCGGTCCTCGTCAGCCTCGCGGGGGCGACGCTGGCGGTTGAGCTGGTCATTCCCTTTCTGATCTTTCTGCCGCGGAAGCTAAGGCATGTCGCGGGCTTTTGCTTCATCGCCCTCCAGGCGGGCATTCTTTTGACGGGAAACTATAACTTCTTCAATCTGTTGACCATCGCCTTCTGCCTGTTCCTGTTTGACGATGCCGCCTTGAGACGGTTGATCCCGGCGCCCCTTGTCCGGCAGCTGGACCGGGCGGGTACCGGCGTTCAGGTCCCCGTGGTGAACACGCTCGTGGGTGCCTTCGTCGCGGCGTTAATCCTCACCGTTAATTACGGCCAGTTCCGGAAAATATTCACCGGCGCACAATCAGCACTGCTCACACCCCTGTACGAGATCGTAATCCCCCTGCGGGTCACCAGTATCTACGGCCCCTTCGCCGTGATGACCACGCGGCGGATTGAAATCATCGTGGAAGGCTCCGCGGACAAAAAGGACTGGAAACCGTACGAGTTCAGGTACAAACCCGGTGATCTCTACCGCCGGCCGCCCTGGAACATCCCTCACCAGCCACGCCTCGATTGGCAGATGTGGTTTGCGGCGCATGACGCCAGGGACCGCCCGCCGTGGTTCGGCCGCCTGCTCCAGCGGCTTCTTGAAGGGGAAGAGAGCGTGACCGCCCTGCTGTTACACAATCCCTTTCCGGAGGCACCGCCGCGTTACGTGCGCGCCCTCGCCTATCACTACCGCTTCACCGACAAAACGCTACGCGCCACCACCGGCCAGTGGTGGCAACGGGAACTGATCGGCATCTATCAT
>CAZXGW010000001.1:0-12037 GCA_964640355.1 uncultured Enterobacteriaceae bacterium | reverse complement strand
GGTGGCAACGGGAACTGATCGGCATCTATCATCCGGCCGTTGAACTTAGCGGAGACTAGCGTGATGTCCCGCGACTCCCTTTTATTATTCATGCTGCCGGCGAATGATCGCCGGTTCCGACATTTAACTCCCTTCCCCCCGGGCGAGCGAGAATAAGGGTTGTTGAAACAGGCGCAATATGCAATAGGGACAGGCGGCTTTTTTACTCAGCAAAAAGCCGCCTGTCCATTTTACACATCGAGATTGTCTCAAAATTTCTCATTACCCTTTCACCCCCACCCCAGCCCTCCCCCCTCAAGGAGGAGGGAGAGATAATAAAGGGCTCTGACCCCTTTATTATTTTTTCCTGAAGACGCAGTCAAATTCGAGCAGGTCCATATCCTCCCGGTCGTGTGCCAGGGGAAAGATGCCGGTGATCGCGAAGCCGAGGCTGTCGATATAGTTCAACGACTCGATATGGGTCGGCATGCCGCTGTATATCGGCCGGCAGGAGATCTCGGACTGCATGCCCTTGATGTATTTCAGCGACGATTCCGCCCCCCTGAGCACCTCGAGGTCAAACCCCTGCGTGTCGAGTTTCAGGAAAAGACGCGGATCGGGAATGCCCTTTACCAGATCATCGATCACATCATCCAGCCTCACGATCCGCACCCGTTCCTCGCGGCTGGTCTTCGCCGAATCGCGAAACCTGCGTTCCGAATAGGCGTTGGGTTCGAGCAGGGAGGAATAGACGCTCTTGTTCGCCACATGAATCACGGCGTTGCCCGCCTGGCTTCCCAGGGCGACATTCATGACCTTCCAGTTTTCACCGGCGCGGGAGGACAGATGCTCATAACATTCGCTCACCGGCTCAAAAGAGATGATCAGCCCTGCGTAGCCGGCCTTTCTCAAATTGCCCGCGTACTGGCCCATGTTGGCGCCGACATCCAGCACGCAGTTGATGCGCAGCCGTTCAAAAAGCCCCATGAGGTGGCTTTCGATATCCTGATAGGCCCGGCGGCTGATCCTGAGGAACTCGTACCCGAAACAGGCGGCGATTTTCTTATGCAGCGTAAATTTCATGATGTCATGCGATGCCCGGCCCTGCTTTCTCTCCCAACAGCATAACATAGCGTAGTTTGAAGCAGCCGGTGTTTGCGGCCGCCGTTCGCGCCCAGCGCCCGGCAACCAAGTCTACAGGGATGACTTCACGGTGTGTCTTCCGGAGGACTGCACGGCAGCATGATAATTGAAAGATCGTCGCAGGACAGCGCACTGGTTCTCAGCACTCATTGCTCATTACTCATTGCTTATTATTCAAACCTTCCTTATTGGAAAACAGCCAAAATCATGAGATGATGAGCAATATCACCCCTTTCTTGACGTCACATTAACTCCACCCGGATACACCATGAACAAAATCACTGCCATTCTTTTTGCCCCGGCAGCGGCGCTGCTGCTGGGTACCGCGCTTGCGGCCGAAACAGAAATCAGCACGGATAAACAGAAACTCAGCTACGCCCTCGGGATCTATTTCAGCCAGGGGATCGCCCAGCAGGATGTCGAACTCGATGCACCCGCCTTCCTGCAGGCGGTCGAGGATGCCCTGCTCGGGTCCGACCTCAAACTGAGTCCCGGAGAAATACAGCAGGTACTGGACCAATACCAGCGTCAGCTTACGGCTGAACGCGCCGCTGCCGCCGACAGCAACCAGGCGGCGGGCGAAAAATTTCTCAGGGAAAACGGTGAAAAGAAAGACATCGTCAAGCTCCCGAGCGGGCTTCAATACCGGGTGATCCGGGCAGGAAGCGGTCCTTCACCTGCCCCCGACAGCTCGGTAAAAGTGCATTACCAGGGCACGTTGATTAACGGGACGGTGTTTGACAGTTCCTATGAACGCGGCGAGCCGGTTGTGCTGACGCTGAACCGCGTCATCAAGGGCTGGCAGGAAGCGCTGCCCCTCATGACGGTCGGATCAAAATGGCAGATCTACGTACCCTCGGAACTGGCTTACGGCCAGCGCGGCGCGGGCAATTCCATCGGTCCCAACGAGACCCTTATTTTCGACATTGAATTGATCGAAATTATGTGAGCGTGCAGGCCTCCGACCGCCACGGACGGGAGTCAGGTTCGTCTTTCGCCGGCAAAAACAGCGTGCAGGCCTACCGCAACGGCGACTTCTCCGCGATGCCCTGGCGCACTTCCCTGACCACCGTCATGATGGCCGAGGCCACCAGGTCGGGCTGTTCCAGGTGGATCATGTGCCGGCTGTTGGCGGCGATAATCTGCCGGCCGGACAACGTGAGTTCCGCCAGTTCCTTCTGCATTTCCAGCCAGGACGCTTCCAGGGCATCGCCGTAAGGACTTTCCGGCCATGCCCGCTTACCGCGGGTAATGACCACCAGCGGTACCTCCGGGATCCGTCCGGCGCGCAGGACCTGTTTCCCGCTGGTGTCAAAATTCATCGTTTCGCGGCGGAAGGTTTCAAACATTTTTTTCTGCGACATCATTTCCATGGCCTGAAACCTGACGTCCTCGGGATAATACTTGAACGTTGAATAACCGAGGAACAGGGTCACGATATCCGACGATCTGGCCTGCTCACGGTGCGCCGGGATCTCGGGCAGGCGGCTGAATTGCTCGGGGTGCGAGGAATCAATCAGGACGAGCCCCGCGGTCAGCACGGGGTAATGCTTGGCAAAGTCCTGGACGTTGTAGCCGCCGAAAGAATGCCCGACCAGGATATAGGGCGGTTCAAGCCCTTCCTTTTCGAGCAGCCGGTCAAGCTCTTCGATAATCCGATCCGTGGTGCGTGGATGCGGGCTCGGATCGCTCCAGCCATAGCCTGCCCGGTCGTAGGCGCAGCTTTTTACCTTGCCGGCCAGAACCCGCTGTACGGCCGTCCACTCGAGGGAAAAACCACCGATACCCGAATCCATGATCACGACCGGACCGGCCTCGCCCTGACAGTCGATGTGCAGCCTCAGGCCGCCGATATCCACCAGGTGGCCCGGCGGGGCCAGCCAGCTGTTTTCTGTCCAAGTGTCTCCCGCCGCGAGCGTGGGCGGCACAAGCGAAAACAGCAGCCACGCGGTGTATAGTGTCAGGAGACGGCGACAGCGGTTCACCAGGTGCGATTGGAGCGGGGGAACGAGATGATCAGGATCGAAGCGGATCTTGCCGCTGATCCCATGGTTTTTCAGGTTACCGTTACCGGGGATGGCGCTGAGACGCATCATCATGTCACCCTGTCCAGAGAGGCGTTAACGGATATTTTCGGCCCGGCCTGCCCGCCCGTCAAAGGCGTCGAGGCGGCATTCCGTTTCCTGCTCGATCGCGAACCGAAGGAATCCATACTCCCGAACTTCGATATTACGCTGATTTCCCGGTATTTCCCCGAATTCAGAACGGAAATTACAACTTATATCGACAACCGCCGGGCCTGACAGTTCCGTTCCCCACGGGCCCTGGCCGGCGCACGGGCGACGGCTCACCAGTTACACATAGCGATCCGCCAAGCCTCTGCGACTCGTGTCCTGCGCCCGGGTTTGCCCTCGTCCCGCTACGGGCGATCTGCCGCAGTGGGTGGCTGCCCTCCGGCATGAAGAATTCGCCAGATCCGTCCCTGTACCGAGTCCGCCACGTAAAGCGATCCATCCGGTCCGATGGCCAGGCCGGTCGGCCGGTGCGCCGCGTCTTCGGGTTGCATGACATTTTCGGTACCGGCAAAGCCGTCGATGAAGACTTCCCACTGGCCCGCAGGCCGATCCCCGGCAAAGGGCACAAAAATGACCTGGTAGCCCACCTGCTCAAAGGGGCCGCGGTTGTAGGATCCGTGAAAGGCGATAAACGCCCCGTTCCGGTAGCGCGCGGGAAAATGATCGCCGGCATAGAACTTCATGTCATTCGGCCCGTAGTGGCCCGGAAAGGCGATCAGCGGCGGTGGATGGCGATCGCACGGGCCGACGGTCTTCCCGTCCCCGCCGTATTCAGGCGCCAGCAGGCGTTTGCCCTGGAGCTGATCAAAATAGCAGTACGGCCAGCCGTAATCGGCACCCTCTTCGATCTGGAGAAATTCCTCCGCCGGAAGTTTTGCACCCTGTTCTTCGGTGTAAAGTTCCGGCCATTGATCCTGCAACTGATCCCGGCCGTGCTGAACGACGTACAGCCGGTCAACTACCGGATGCCAGTCGATGGCATAGGCATTCCGTATTCCCCGCGCGTAGTGATAGCCGCCCCGGACCTGAGTCTGGCCGGGGACATCCGCCGCGAACCGCCAGATTCCCGCCTGGTTCACCAGCTCGGGACAGGGATCCAGGCCGGCGCGGCCGTCGAGCCGGTCATCGACCTGGCAGGCATTGCTGGGCGAGCCGATATTGACGTAGAGCCATCGGCCATCGTCCAGGGCAAACGGCTTGCCGCCATGCAGCGGCTGTTCCGGCAGGTCGCGGACGATAACCTGCGGGGGAAGCCGCGGAACCAGTTCGCCCGGACTCAGCCGGTAGCGGTAGATCGCCTGGTCCGAGGCGAAATAGAGATAATCCCCCCGCACGGCAACACCCATGCCAGGGATATCGCTGATTTTTTCAATCCGGTCCATCCTGCCGTCCTGATCGATATCCCGCAGGCCAAGGAGACCGCCCAGATTGAGGCGGCGGTTTCTCATCGTGACGTAAATATCGCCGTTATGATTGACGGCAAGATGGCGGATGAAGCCCAGGTTGTCGGCCACGATGCCGGCACAAAATTCGTCGGGGAGGATCAGGCCACCGTTATCCTCGTCGCAGGGCATGGACTTGTCCTGCCGGTGCCCGGGCGGCGGCTCGACGGCCGCTTCCTGACGGTCACAGGCGGCCTGCAGGATCAGGCCCGGCATAACGAGGAAAAACAGGAAGATTGGCGCCCGGGGCATGTCCGTCACCAGTGGTTGCCCCGCGGCTTGCGGGGCAAAGATGCAGGACGGGAAGGCAGCCCATCCCGCCCTAAAGCGCCATCGGTATGCGCCGATTCCCGACGTGTATTTGCTGTCTTCTCGCCGTACATTGCCCTCACCGGCAGGGCCGCTGGTTACCCTGCACCTGAATGATATTCAATAATAGCGCCTATGGGCACAGGCGCGTCCCGCCGTCGAAGGCCGCGCATGAACAGCCGTGAATTCAGATAATTAGATAACGGAACTGACCTGCGTTTGATGACCGCCTATAATACCCTGGAACGCCACCCGTGAATGACACCCGGCAACACGCAGCCAACCAAGAGAAACCGACTACCTTCAAGACCATGCCGATCAACCGCCCGCTTCTCCTGCTTGCCGTCATCCTGCTGGCCGGCGGGGTCTATGCGGATATTCCCCAGGTCAGCGACACTGATCTCGTCCCCGTGAAAAAGCACGAGCAGGCGACGGAGATTATTTCCCGCATCATCGACAGCTACCATTACAAGAAGAAAGCGCTGGATGATGCGCTGTCTGCCGCCATCCTCGACCGCTACCTGAAGAATCTCGATCCGAACAGGCATTATTTCCTGGCCGGGGACATCCGCAGTTTTTCCGTCTACCAGGACAAGCTGGACGACGCCATCGGCAAGCGCAATCTTGCACCGGCGTTCGAGATATTCAGGCTGTACCGCCAGCGCGTGGCGGAACGCACGGAGTACGCGATCGCCCTGCTTGACCGGGATTTCACGTTCGACACGGACGAGGATTACGTGTTCGACCGATCGGAATCGCCGTGGGCGGCGGACAGCGAAGAGCTGGATGAGATCTGGCGCAAACGCGTCAAGAACGACGTCCTCAACCTGCGCATGGCCGGCAAGGAGGCCGCGGAATACCGGGACACGCTGCACAAGCGCTACACCAGGATCCGGACCAGCACCTACCAGCTCGATGCCAACGATGTTTACCAGGCGTTCATCAATGCCTATACCACGTCCATCGAGCCGCACACCGCGTACCTGTCGCCGCGTACGTCCGAAAACTTCGATATCAGCATGCGCCTGTCCCTCGAGGGCATCGGCGCGGTGCTGAGCAGCGACAATGACTACACCACCATACAGAACATCATTCCCGGCGGGCCGGCGGACCTCAGCAAGCAGCTGTTCCCCGAAGACAGGATCATCGGCGTTGGCCAGGGTGAAAACGGCGAGATCATCGACGTCATCGGCTGGCGCCTCGATGACGTGGTGGATCTCATACGCGGGCCCAAGGACACCGTGCTCAGGCTCGAGATATTGCCCAAGGGCGCGGGCCCGGAAGGTGCCACCCGGATTATCACGCTGACCCGCAACCGGATCCGGCTCGAGGAACAGGCTGCGAAATCGTCCGTCATCGACATCCCGGTCAGTGACACCAGGATCGGCGTCATCGACGTGCCCACCTTCTATGTCGACTTCGCGTCACAATCCCAGGGTGACGAGAATTATAAAAGCACCAGCCGCGACGTCCGCCGGCTGATCGCCGAACTCGAGGAGGAAGGCGTTGATGGCATCGTGGTGGACCTGCGCGGGAACGGGGGCGGTTCATTGTCAGAGGCCCTGGAACTGACCGGCCTGTTTATAAAGGAGGGTCCCATCGTCCAGACCCGGGATGCCGCCGGCAAGGTGGAGATCAACCGGGACCCGGATCCCTCCATCGCCTATGAAGGCCCGCTTGCGGTCCTGGTGGATCGCAACAGCGCCTCCGCGTCCGAAATCTTCGCCGGCGCCGTCCAGGATTACGACCGGGGCATCGTCATCGGCGAGCCGACCTTCGGCAAAGGCACTGTACAGAACGTCGTCGATCTCAACCGCTTTATCAAGAATCCTGAGGAAGATCACGGCCGCCTGAAAACAACGATCGCGCAGTTTTTCCGCATCAGCGGCGGCAGTAACCAGTACAAAGGCGTCATACCCGACATCGTCTTTCCCACCGCAACAAACGACACGAAATATGGCGAACGGGCGTTTGACAACGCCCTGCCGTGGGACAAGGTAAAACCGGCGGAATACGTCAAGACGGCCGCGCCCTCGAATATCCTGAATGAAGTCCGGCGAAGGCACGAAGCCAGGATAAAAACGGACAAGGCCTTCAAACTCATGCTGCAGGAATTGAACCTCGTGGAACAGGCAACCAACCGGAAAACCGTGTCCCTCCTGGAATCAAGGCGCATAAACGAGCGCGATGAACTGGAAAACACCAAGCGGGAACTGCAGAACGCCTTCCGCATCGCCCACGGGCTCGACCCGCTGCCGGCGGCCGCGGAAACCGGCGATCCGGAGGCGGAGCAGGAAGACGACATTGACATCCTCCTGAATGAAACCGCGCTGATCATGCACGATCTCATTACCTTCATGCCGAAGAAAACCGATCTGCAGGCCGGGAAAACCGGTGCCTCACAGGCGATTCACAAGGGACTATAGGGCGTCCCGCGATCTCCCGCTCGCCCTACCGCTAAGGACTATAAGATAAACAAGCTGCCGGCAACCCTGATCGAAGGCGACGGGATCGGTCCGGAGATCACCGGTGCTACGCTCGAGGTCCTGGAGGCCCTCGGCTCCCCCTATGCCTGGCAGAAGTTCAGGGCGGGCATGGCGGCGTACGAGGAATGCGGCGACCCGCTTCCCCGCCCCCTCCTCGACAGCCTTCGCCTTACCCGCCTTGCCCTGAAATCACCCCTGACCACCCCCTCGGGCAGCGGCTTCCGATCCGTTACCGTGAGGCTGCGGGAGGAATTTCATCTGTTTGCCAACATCCGGCCCGCCGAGACTTACCTCCCGGACGGCAGGTTCAACAATATCGATCTCGTGTTGATCCGCGAAAATACCGAAGGGCTTTATGTCGGCGTCGAGCATTTCATCCCGATCGACGGTGACCCGCGGGCGGTGGCGGAGGCCTCGGGCATCATCACCCGCAGCGGTTGCCGGCGCATCGCCGAGTTCACGTTCGACTACGCGGTCAAAAACAACCGCCGGAAAGTCACCATCGTGCACAAGGCAAACATCCTCAAGGCGTTAACCGGCCTGTTCCTCGAAACGGCGCAGGAAGTCGGCAAAAACTACACGGCGCGGATCGAGATCGAAGACCGCATCGTCGATAATTGCGCCATGCAGCTCGTGCTTAACCCGTCCCAGTTCGATGTCATCCTGACCACCAACATGTTCGGCGACATCCTCTCGGATGAAATCGCGGGCCTGATCGGCGGGCTGGGACTGGCCCCGGGCGGGAATATCGGCAGGGATGCGGCGATCTTCGAGGCGGTGCACGGCACCGCGCCGGACATCGCCGGGAAAGGCCTGGCGAATCCCACCGCCCTGATGCTGGCGGCCGCGATGATGCTCGAGCATACCGGGCATAACGCGCAGGCGGTAAAGTTGCGAAGTGCCATCCGCTCCGTGCTGGCTGTAGACCGCATCCGAACGCCTGATCTGGGGGGAACGGCGTCGACACGTGCCTTTACCGATGCCCTCATCAGGCGCCTGTAGGCAGCATACTCCCCGCCCCACGGCCGGATGCGGGGAGGTGGGAACGAAGCGGAGCAGGCGTGCAGTGGCCGGACACCCCATCCCCTTTTTCCACACAAGGAACGGTTATACTACCTTGAGGAGCAGTGTCTTTAATCGATATATCAGTCATTCCAACGCCTGGTGCCTGTAACACCGTGACGACCGGATTCCTGTACGATCCTGTATACCTCAATCATGACACCGGGCTGGGTCACCCGGAATGCAGCGCGCGGTTGACTGCGACCATGACCTACCTCGAACGGCAGCCCTGGTTCAGCCGGCTTGCGCCCATCGCGCCCCGCGATCCGGAACACCAATGGATCGAATCCGTGCACGCGGCTGCTTACCTCCGGCATGCGGAATCGACCTGCCGATCGGGGGCCCCGTTTCTCGATGTAGCGGACGTCAGCATTTGCCGTGATTCATACGCTATCGCCCTCAAGGCGGCCGGGGGAACCCTCGCGCTTGCGGATGAGCTCATGACCCGCCGGATTGACAACGGCTTCGCCCTCATCCGGCCGCCCGGGCATCATGCCGAAAAAACCATGGCGCTGGGCTTCTGCCTGCTGAACAACGTCGCCATCCTCACCCGCTACCTGCAGAAACAACACGGCCTTGACAAGCTGGTGATCCTGGACTGGGACGTTCATCACGGCAACGGCACCCAACATGCCTTCGAGGAAGATCCCTCGGTGTTCTACATCAGTACCCATCAATACCCGTTCTATCCGGGCACGGGTGCGGCCTCGGAAGACGGCGTTGGCCGGGGCAAGGGCGCCACGCTGAACTGCCCGATGCCGGCGGGGGCGGGCGACAGGGAATATGAAACGGCCTTCATGGAAAAAATACTGCCCGGCATCGATGCGTTCAGGCCGGAGGCCATCATTATCTCGGCGGGGTTTGACGCCCACCGCGAGGATCCGCTGGCCGATATCTGCCTGAGCACGGAGTTTTTTGGCTGGATGTCGGAACGGATGATGGAGATGGCCGACAAGCATGCCGGCGGCAGGCTGCTGTCCGTGCTGGAAGGCGGATATAACCTGCATTGGCTGCCGCAGTGTGTCGGCCGGCACCTGATGACCCTGTCAGGGACCGGAGAGGCGAACTGACACCGGAAGGCGCGCCGTCATGTATGTCCACCTGAACGCACTGGGCTGCCGGCTGAACGAGGCGGAGCTCGAAGCGTGGGCCCGCGGTTTCCAGGCACAGGGACACCGGATCGCCCTGCGTCCCGAACAGGCCGACATGATCGTTATCAACACCTGTGCCGTGACCCGGGAAGCCGTGCGCAAATCCCGGCAGCTCATCCGCCGCGCGCACCGGCGCAATACCCGCGCCAAGCTGGTCGTCAGCGGTTGTTACAGCACTCTCGAGCCGGGCCTGGCCGGGGAGATCGAAGGCATCGACCTGATCGTACCCAACCATGACAAGGATCGGCTGGTCGAGATCACCACGCGGGTGTTCGACCATGACACCATGCCGTCCCGCGCCACGGCGCCGGGCGAGACCGTGCTTTTTCCGCGGGGGCGCAATCGCGCGTTCATCAAGATCCAGGACGGCTGCCGCAATCGCTGCAGTTTCTGCATCATTACCGTCGCGCGCGGCAGAGAACGCAGCCGCCCGGTCAAAGACATCGTCAGCGAGATCAACTTTTATCACGCACGGGGCATCAACGAAGCGGTGTTGACGGGCGTGCATGCGGGCGGCTACGGGAGTGACATCGGCAGTACGCTCTACGCACTGATCCGGGCCATCCTCGCCGACAGCGACATACCGCGGCTCAGGCTGGCGTCCGTGGAACCCTGGGATCTGCAGGACAACTTCTTTGATCTGTTCAGCAATCCGCGGCTGATGCCGCACATCCACCTTCCCCTGCAGAGCGGCTGCGATACCGTCCTCAGGCGCATGGCGCGCCGCTGCATGACCTCGGACTTCACCCGGCTCGTGGATCATGCCCGCGCCTGCGCACCCGATTTCAACATCACGACCGATATCATCGTCGGCTTCCCCGGCGAGAGTGACCGGGAATGGGAGTGCAGCCTGCGGTTTATTGAAAAAACCGGGTTCTCGCACATCCATATCTTCCCCTATTCGGCGCGGTCCGGGACCCGCGCGGCGGCCATGCCGGATCAGGTTGCACCCGAGGTAAAACGATCACGTGCCAGGGCGTTGCAGGCACTGGCGTTGCGGATGAAGGCGGCCTGGCATGAAAAACACCTCGGCCGGGTGTTCCCCGTCCTGTGGGAAGGCAAAACCAGGAGGAGCGGGACGAGGTCTGTGACGTATTACGGCTATACGCCAAATTACATCCGCGCGCGGGCCGATGTGCCGCGCGGGTTGGTGCTGGAAAACGCCATCCGGCCGGCGCGGATGATCTCGGTCAGTCAGGACGGCGGAGAGGTCGCGGCAGAACCGGTCTGATCGCCTGTCTCGCCTGTCCGCCTTTCCCTGGCCAGGCGCGCCGTTTTCTCAATCCAGTCGAGGTTCTCGTACGCGTATTCAAGGCGCGCCCGTTCCTCGCTGATCTCCTGCGGTCCTGAATAGGCCCCCAGCATCCGCCGGTTTTTCAGGAGGGCATAGCTGTTTTGCATCTGTTCCGTGATCGCTGCGCTTTGCGCCCTCGGCAATTCCACATTCCACAGGAGGACCTTGAGCCGGTTCAGGCGTTGTTCAAGATCGCGCCTGGCCCTTGTCAGCTTTTCATACTCCGCTTCCATCGCCAGGCGCCGTTCATCCAGCATGGCCTCATCGAGATCGTCCGCCATCGGTGGTTCAGCGAACTCTGCAACGGGCTCCGGGGATTCCGGTACGGGCTTTCCCGCCTTGAATGTCGGCCTGGGTTGTACGAGAAACACCACCGTGCCGGCCACAATCACGAGGACCATACCCAGGATATATTTCACCGCCGGGCCTCCGGAGTTTTCGTATCAGTGTTCATCGCTTGCCGTTAATTCGGGCCGGATTATCCACTCGATGTGCCAGGCACCCGCATCATCTTTGCCGAGGCATACCACGCTGCCGGGCCGGTAGGCCACGAGGTCGGGGTCAGGCCGGCCCAGCAGCAGGCAGGACACGGCGCCCGCCATGAACGGCAGGTGACCGACGACGAGGGTGTCGGCTGACCAAACGTTAACCTCCGCCACAAACGGGTCAATGGCATCCTTGGGGTTGATGCCGGCGATCGCCTCCGGCGCCCCGGCATTGAGCAGTTCCGTGGACAGGATCTCGGCCGTTTGCCTGGCGCGGGTTTTACCGCTATGCACGATCCGGTCCACGGCGATCCCCGCATCCCTCAGAAATCGTGCCATGCGGGTGACCTCGTTCCGGCCCCGGGCGCTCAACGGCCGATCTGGATCTGTCCCGCTGTCAACCGCCTCGCCATGCTGTACCAGATAGATGCGCATCGTTTTACCCATTACCACCCATGACGCCCAGGGCTGAATTATAGGCCAGTGCGATGTTCAGTCATTCGGGCAGGCCGTAGGGGGTCACCGCGCAGGCGGCCGAGATTGGGAGAATTTAAGAAAAAACTATGTAATATCAAAAAGTTAAGATAATGGCTTAAGTTTATAAGTTTAAC